>DJFR01000108.1 GCA_002432545.1 Flammeovirgaceae bacterium UBA5867
CAGGACAATTCAAAACCATCGGGTGGACCGGCACCGCAGTTGCTCTCGTAAATTATGTAAACTTTATTGACAACAAGAGATAAGCCGACAGCAAAAGGAATCTTCTTGATTATGTTGTTTTACATTATCCTGGGAAAATGAATAACTCCTGACGAAAATCAGTACTCCTTGCTAACGTTAGTCAAAAATTTCGATCTGAAGTTCGTATACATTCGCCACCGATGTATACGGATATATTTCAGGTATGTATAAGTATTAACAAAGGGGCAACATGAGTACTGTATCCAGACTGCCTTTTCTGTTTTTAGCGATGCTCGGTTTGCTGATCGGTTTATGGGCCGGACTAAACCGTATCGGTTGGAGTATATATGCATTACCTGCTATTGTGCATCATGGTGCTATGATGGTGGGCGGTTTTTTGGGGAGCCTGATTGCGTTGGAGAAAATTATTCCATTAAAAAGAAAGATACTTTATGTTATTCCACTGATGAGTGGAGTGAGCATAATATTTTTTCTCTTACATCAGGACGTTGTTGCTATAACAATGCTTCTAATTTCCAGTATAGGATTGTGCCTTGTGTTTTTCTATTACCTGACGACCCAACGGCATAGTATTTACCTGCTTATGTTTATAGGGGGTGTATGCTGGCTGGCTGGTAACGCAGTGCTACTGTCGAAACGTTTCTATCCCGCAGCGTTTCCCTGGTGGGCCGCGTTTGTTCTCTTCGTTATCAGTGCAGAACGACTGGAGCTCATGAAGTTCTTACCGGTTACGGCAAAACAAAAGATACTATTTATTGTGTTGTTGCTTTTATTTCCGTCAGGTATTATACTATCCTTTCATGCAAATGGAAATATACTCTGTGGCGTTGCGCTTATCGGTACAGCAATCTGGCTTTTACGTTTTGATCTCATTGGCATCACAATTCGGAAAAATGGATTGCCGCAGTATGTTGCTGTTGCACTTACCGCTGGCTATATATCTTTGCTGACTAGCGGACTGCTGTTGATAACCTTCGCTTCCAAGGCAATGGGATACGATGCTGTCGTCCATACGTTTTTTATAGGTTTTGTGTTCTCGATGATATTTGCTCACGGCCCGATCATTCTTCCCGGTGTATTGGGAATTACCGCTAAACCGTTTCATCGCATTTTATACCTCTGGATTATTATCTTGCACGCTTCCTGGTTGCTGCGATGGATAACAGATGCTTATCTCTATTTTGAATGGCGTAAGATCAGCGGATGGATGACCACCGTAGCTATTGTCGGATATTTTATTTCGATGGCCATACTAGCCATAACAAGTCAGAAGCATGCAAAAACTGTTTAAGATTCCCTTGTTGTTTTTAGTCATAGCGTCATGGCTGGGCGTTTTTTTACGATGGCAGATTGTATCACCCGTCAACGGAGTAAATTATACCTATATACTCCATGCACATTCGCACGTTATGTTTTTGGGGTGGGTCTGTAACGTTCTTTTTCTGGCATTTATTCGCAATCATATCGAGACAAATCAGCAACGCGTTTTTATTAACCTGTTTATCGTATTGCAAGTATTGATAGTGGGAATGCTGATATCATTTCCATTACAGGGATATGGTTTATACTCCATTATGTTTTCTTCACTGCATACATTTGGTATGATTCTGTTTGTTATTCTTTTCTTTCAAAGATGCAGGAAGAAAAATGAAGCATCATATTGGTATGCGCGTGTAGCCTTGATCTTCTTTATGCTATCATCGGTGGGGCCATTTGCATTAGGGTATAGTATGGCAGTAGCTTCAACGCATCGCAATTGGTACTACTTCTCTATATACTACTATCTCCATTTTCAGTATAACGGATCTTTTACGTTTGGAATCTTTAGTCTGTTTTTTAAACTTCTGGAATCGAGGCACATTCCATTTAACAGAACAAACGCTGTTACATTCGGGCGCCTCATGGCTTTTGCCTGTGTACCTGCGTATTTCCTGAGTATACTGTGGGCGCAGCCCGGTATAGTATTTACTATAGTGGCGGGAGCCGCTGCCTGTATGCAGGTATATGCTCTTGTCAACCTCGTCATGTCGCTGCGTTCTTCGTATGCTGCACTGCATACATCATTTACAAGTATGTCGCGGTGGGTGTTTGGAATTGTATTGTTTTGTTTTGCGGTTAAACTGTTGCTGCAGTGTGCCTCTTCGATTCCAGCGATAGCCGAGATGGCGTATCAGTTACGGCCGGTGGTGATTGCATACTTGCACCTCGTCTTAGTAGGCATCATTACTCTCTTTATATTTATCTGGTATAGGGAAAATGATTATCTGAACAGACGGTATGATACTCCGGTGCTGCTGTTGTGTGTGACTGCGTTTGCCGGTATGGAAATACTTTTGGTATTGATGCCGTGGTGGTCTTGGATCGAATCTTGTCTCTATTATCCTTCGTCTTATTATATTCTTGTCTTTTCAATAATGTTAGCAGTAAGTTTTTTGATGATATACTGGAAGGCTCTAAAATAGTTGCCTGAAAAGTATATTTTGATTGTTGATGCGTTTGCATCGCTTGATTCTCCTGTAACTATATATAGGCCGATTTCTGCCCTGATCAGCCTGGTTAAACTATCATTTTCGTATACCCATGCCGTTGGATTTTGAGTTTTCTTTTTGATGATAAAAATTACGCATCCGATATGATCAAAGTCATAAACGACAATGCATGCGACACCTACTTTAGCACCTGATACAGGACGACAAAACTCACTAAACAATCAAACTGTAACACTATGAAAAAGCTGTTTTTAATCATGCTTATAGGCGCAACGTTCGGAGCCTGTGGGCCGGACAAACCGAAGCAAACTTCCGAAAATGAAGATGCCGATAGCTATGAGAACATTCACGGTAGTGAAGGTGGTAATGCTGTTGCCGCGAATGCCGATGACGGTAAAGGTATAGGCCAGGTAACGGAAGTTACTTTGAATACTCCACTTGAGCAGGAGCGGATCGGAAGAGGTAAAGCTATTTATGAAATGAAATGTCAGGCATGCCACCGATTGGACAATCAACGTGTGGTTGGTCCGGGATGGAAAGAAGTGACCAAGCGCAGAAAACCGGAGTGGATCATGAATATGGTTACCAACGTAGATGTGATGCTTGATAAAGATGCTGAAGCACAGAAACTTCTCGAGCTCTGTCTAACACGAATGCCCAATCAGAATGTAAGCATTGGCGATGCACGTGATGTGCTGGAGTTCATGCGTCAGAACGATGGCGAGAAATAATATACATGTAAATCTAACTCTAACTCTAATTTAAACTAGACATGAAAACAATACATAAACTGATGAGCGGGGTGGCCATTGCGTGTGTCACCTTCGCAATCTATAGTTGCAAGCCAGCAGGCCCTGACAAGGCATTAACCGGTGATGCTGCTTCGAAGGCGTATGTTGCGCCTGGTAAATATGATGAGTTCTATAATATAGTTTCCGGTGGTTTTAATGGACAGATCGGTATATATGGATTACCTTCAGGGCGTCTTTTTAAAATCATCCCGGTGTTCTCTACGTTCCCGGAAAATGGTTACGGCTATAGCGAAGAAAGCAAGCCCATGTTGAATACGTCTAACGGATTTGTTCCGTGGGATGATCTTCACCATATATCATTGTCTACAACCAACGGAGAGCATGATGGCCGCTGGGCATTTGCCAACGGTAACAATACGCCACGTGTGGCACGTATAGATTTAAAAACGTTCAAGACTGTTGAGATACTCGAATTGCCCAACAGTGGTGGAAATCACTCTTCTCCCTATATAACTGAAAATACAGAATATGTAGTAGCCAGTACACGCTTCAGTATTCCGATCGGAGATAACACGGATGTGCCGATTAGTTCTTACAAGGAAAATTTCAAAGGTACAGTAAGCTTTATCAAGGTTGATACATCCGGCCACATGAAGATCGCGTTTCAATTGGTAACACCGGGGGTAAATTTCGACCTGGCCCGTGCCGGTAAAGGCCCTTCGCATGGCTGGTTCTTCTTCTCCTGCTATAATACAGAGCAAGCCTATACCTTACTGGAAGTAAATGCATCGCAGAAGGATAAAGACTTTATCATGGCAGTGAACTGGAAGAAGGCTGAAGAGTACATACAGGCTGGTAAAGGCAAAACTACCAAAGCACGTTACGCACACAATATTCACCATGAAGAAACACATTCTGCAACGTCTACTATACTGCAGGAAGTGCTGCAACTCGATCCAGCCGAATTAAAAGATATTATATACTTCATCCCGTGTCCTAAATCACCACACGGTTGTGATGTTGATCCTTCCGGAGAATATATAGTAGGCAGTGGAAAACTCGCAGCGCTTATCCCGGTGTTTTCCTTTAACAAAATACAACAGGCTATAACCAATAAGGAGTTTGAAGGAGAATTCGCAGGGCTTCCGGTAATCAAGTATGAATCGGCTCTATACGGTGAAGTTACCAAGCCCGGACTCGGTCCGTTGCACACCGAGTTCGATGGAAACGGCAATGCCTATACATCATTCTTTGTATCGTCTGAAATTGTGAAGTGGAATATCAAGGATCTGAAAGTACTCGATCGCGTTCCTACATATTATTCTATTGGACACTTGTGCGTACCAGGCGGCCCTACCAGAAAACCACATGGTAAATATGTAATTGCCTATAACAAAATTACCAAAGACCGCTACCTGCCAACCGGACCTGAGCTTACACAGTCTGCACAGCTATATGACATCAGTGGCGAGAAGATGAAACTGATCCTCGACTTTCCAACAACGGGAGAACCACACTACGCAGAAGCCATACCTGCCGAGATGTTAATGCCGAAGTCAAGAAAGATATATAGGCTGGAAGACAATCAACACCCGTATGTAGCAAAAGGAGAGGGACAGACAAAAGTTGAGCGTAAAGGAAACGAAGTGCATGTATACATGACGGCTATACGCTCGCACCTGACACCCGATAACATAGAAGGTATTAAACAAGGTGATGATGTATACTTCCACGTAACGAACCTCGAACAGGACTGGGATGTTCCACACGGTTTTGCTATCAAAGGAGCGAATAATGCCGAAATACTCATTATGCCCGGTGAGACACAAACACTGAAGTGGAAGGCCGATCGCACCGGTGTGTTCCCGTACTACTGCACAGACTTTTGTTCTGCGCTTCACCAGGAAATGCAGGGATATGCCCGCGTATCTGCACCGGGTAATAATGTTCCGATAAAATACTCAACTGGCAAAACGGAAGACCCAACAAGTGGTGCCGGTCAGTAGTGTTCATAGTTACAGGTTGAAGGGCCCTGTCCGGGATGGACAGGGCCTGATTTAAAAATACGCTTATGAAAAAACTGAAACCTCTTTCGCGTGTAGTCATCGCGTTGTCAGCCCTGGCCATGATCGCAGCCTATTATGTGCCGCTGTGGCAGATACTGATGTGGGCTCCGCAATACCCGGAGGGACTTGAAATGAAAATATGGGTCAATAATATTACTGGTGATGTAAAGATCATCAGTGCACTGAACCACTATATCGGTATGAAGCATATTGAGGTAAACATGTTCCCCGAGTTTGACTATATGGTATATATTATTGGCGTGGTGATTGGCATTGGTGTATTGGCCGCTATTGTCAACCGAAGGGCTATGCTTGTGATCTATACATTGCTGATCCTCGCGTGTGGTATAGCAGCCTTGATAGACTTTTATATCTGGGGATACAACTACGGTCATAATTTGGATCCTACAGCTCCGATTGTGGTGCCGGGTATGTCGTATCAACCTCCTTTGATTGGCACAAAACAACTGCTGAATTTTACGGCATTTTCAGGGCCTGCTACCGGTGGGTGGATTTTTCTTGTAGCCGGTATAGCAACCATTGGTGTGCTGGTGTATGAAATATATACTTCACGTGTCAGAAGTAAAGCTGCGTCAGCGATCGTGGCGGCACTGGTTATGGTAACGAATATCTCCTGTTCCACTGCACCGGAGCCGATTCATTATGGTAAAGACGGTTGCCACGCCTGCAAAATGACACTAATGGATAATAAGTTTGGAGCCGAGGTAATTACTACGAAAGGTAAAGTATACAAATTTGACGATGTGAATTGTATGCTTGGTTTCCTGCATGGAGATGAATTGAAGAACCCCGAACAGACAACAATTCTGATCGTTGACTTTTCAGCACCGGAGAAATTGATCGATGCCACAACAGCAAAGTATGTAAAGTCAGAGCAGATTCGTAGTCCAATGGCCAGCACTATAGCTGCGTTTGAGACAGAAGCTTCGATGTTTACCTTTAACCAGTCGTGGAAAGGCGAGATACTCAACTGGAACGATCTGCAACAACTGTATAAATGAGCCACACGAGCATAGTATATAGATATCTCTGCATAAGTTTACTGTTGCTGCGCCTGATTATCGGTAGCAGCTACGCGAACACTATTGTGGTAGATCGTGCCGGAAAAAACAAGAGTATAAAACGCGCCATAGTGTCAGCGCAGCCAGGCGACACTATACGGATCAAGCCTGGTAAATATAGCGAAGGGAATATTATGCTGGAGAAACCGCTGGTTATCATAGGGGAGAACTATCCTGTATTAGACGGTGATCATCAGTACGAGATATTTACGATACATGCAAATCATGTAACCATCCAGGGGTTAATGTTCATTAATATAGGTGTAGCGAGTATAAATGACCTGGCTGCTATTAAGATATTAGACTCCAAGTATCTATACATACGCAACAATCGATTTGAGAATGCATTCTTTGGTATACATATGTCAAACTCCTCGCAGGCATGGATCGAAAATAACACGCTGCAATCCAATGTCAAAGTTGAGCATCAAGTGGGTAACGGAATACATCTCTGGAAGTGCAATCATGCCACGATTAGTAATAATAGGATTAAGGGCCATCGCGATGGTATATATTTTGAATTTGTTACGAATACATTGATTACGGGAAATCGAAGCGAAGGCAACTTGCGTTATGGCTTACATTTTATGTTCTCGCATAATAACGAGTATCGCGACAATCATTTTGTAAACAACGGAGCCGGTGTAGCGGTGATGTATACCACGGGGGTAAAGATGATCAATAATACATTTGAACATAACTGGGGGGCTTCATCTTATGGAATGCTGCTGAAGGATATACGCGACAGTCATGTAAAAGGAAATAGATTTATTCAGAACTCGGTCGGTATATTTATGGAAGGATCCAGCCGGATTGAGTTTACTGAAAATACATTCTCTCAAAACGGTTATGCTGTTAAGCTGCAAGCCAGCTGTGATGCGAATAATTTCAACCGGAACAATTTCTCCGGCAACACATTTGATATAGCGACCAACGGAAGCCTTGTGCTGAATAAAGTTAACAGTAACTATTGGGATCGCTACGAAGGCTATGATCTCAATAAAGACAATATAGGCGATATACCCTATCGGCCGGTAAGTATGTATTCCATGATTGTTGAAGAAATGCCTACGGCCGTTCTGCTCTGGCGCAGTTTCCTGGTTTTTCTCCTGGATCGTGCAGAGAAAGCTATACCCGCCATTACTCCTGAAAATTTAAAAGATGATTTTCCATCCATGAAACCTTATGATTTCGATAAAGCAGGTAAATAAGACTTTTGGGAAACTACATGCCCTGAACCATGTTAACCTGGAGTTGACGTCTGGTAAGTCGTATGCACTGATCGGTCCGAATGGTTCCGGAAAAACGACACTTATGAAAAGTGTGCTGGGGCTCGTAGTGCCGACTTCAGGTGAAATATACTTTGATGGTAAATTAATTGCCCGCGACTGGCGATACAGGGATAAAATCGGGTATATGCCGCAGATCGGAAGATATCCGGAGAATATGACGATTGGACAATTGATCGACATGATAAAAAATATACGTCAGCAGGATACGCTCGATGAAGAGCTTATCGATGCCTTTAAACTATATAAAATGTTTGATAAGCGTATGCATGCATTGTCAGGAGGGACACGCCAAAAGGTAAGTGCTGCGCTTGCATTCTTGTTTAATACCCCCGTGCTGATACTCGATGAACCAACGGCCGGTCTCGATCCTGTATCCGTTGAACTTCTGAAAGAAAAAATACAGGATGAAAAACGAAGAGGAAAATTGCTGATCATTACCTCGCATATTCTTAGCGACCTGGATGAACTTACAACGGATGTTGCCTATATATATGAAGGCAAACTGCATTATAATAATTCCATAGAAGCGCTTAAAGCGGAGACAGGGGAGAAGCGTCTTGGCAAAGCCATCGCCACCATGATTACACAAAAGCAATTGATAGATTCAATCAACGCCTGATATGACACGCATCGTTAAATATATTTTCTATGATATACTCAGAACGCGATTCATTCTGTTGTATACTGCTTTTCTATTGGTTAGCACAATAGCATTGTTTCAACTGGATAGTGATCCCGGCAAAGTTGTAATGAGCCTGCTCAATATTGTATTGATGGTGGCTCCGCTGATCAGTATTGTATTTGCTACCATTCACTTTTATAACTCCTATGAGTTTATTGAGCTTATGCTGGCACAGCCGGTGAACCGCAGTGTAATCTTCCTCAGCGAGTATATGGCTGTTGCAGTTTCGCTTTGCCTGGCTTTCATAGCAGGCGTAGGTATACCCATGTTATTTTATGGGGCAGGAAGTACTGGCTTTACACTATTGTTCTGTGGCGTGGTGCTCACACTTGTGTTTACCTCGCTCGCGTTTCTGGCTTCTGTGCTTACACGCGACAAAGCAAAAGCTATTGGCATAGCATTGCTGTTCTGGTTTTATTTCTCTTTGATATATGATGGATTGTTGCTCTGGGTAGTATATACTTTCAGCGATTATCCGCTTGAAAAAGTGACGATATCGTTGATTGCGTTGAATCCGGTTGATCTCGCTCGTATTATCATGCTGCTGCGACTGGATATATCTGCCCTGATGGGGTACACCGGTGCTTTCTATAAAGATTTTCTGGGAAGTAACGCAGGGGCTATTGCTTCAGTCGGAATACTGCTGGTGTGGGTTATTGCTCCACTGGCATGGGCCCGGCAGATATTCAGCAAAAAAGATCTGTAATAAACTGCCTATATGATTCAGATCATAGGTGCGCAGGCTGCTATTCCGAAACTTTGAAGTATAGTATAAATACATACCTATGAAAAACCTTGTAAATGTAGTGATGCCGGTAACGTTGTTGGTTGCCGCCATGGCGTGTGAAAAAACAACACAACAGGAACCTCTTTATACAGAGGTTAGCTCTTCGGCTGGTCAGTCGGCCGTGAAAGATGAAGAGTCGCAGAAAAATATTGTTCAGACGGCTGTGACTTCTCCCGAACACAAAATCCTGGTGGCTGCGTTGCAGGCAGCGAAATATAGCGATGCATTGTCCAATGCCGGACCATTCACTGTTTTTGCGCCCACGGATGAAGCCTTTTCCAAACTTCCGGATGGAACCATTGATAACCTTGTAAAACCGGAGAATATCTCAAAGCTGCAGGATATTTTAGAGTATCATGTATATGTTGGTGTCATTCGTGAGTCAATGATACAAGACAAGCTCACGCTCAACCAGGTTAATGGAAAAAATGTAACGTTAGCACAAGATGATCGCGGATTGACGGTGAATGATGCACGTATTGTAGCAACGGTTCAAACGTCCAACGGTATCATTTATGTGATCGATAAAGTATTGTTGCCGTAACTTTTAAAAGTTTTAAATAGGATGACTGCACTGCCGGATATCATCGATCGTGAAGATGTGATAAAATTTGTCGATAGATTTTACGACAAGGTAAAGATTGATGCGTTGCTGGGACCCGCATTTGCTCATGTTAACTGGCCACGTCATTTACCAATAATGTATAACTTTTGGTCGTCCATGCTGTTGGACGATCAATCATATCGCGGAAATCCATTACAACGACATCTCGATCTTCCCATCGGAACAGAACATTTTAGCAGGTGGCTGGAATTGTTTCAGGAAACAATCGATGAAAATTTTGTGGGTCTTAATGCTGAGGAAGTAAAGATGCGCGCACAGGCTATCGCCCGCGTATTTCAAATTAAAATGGGACTCACAAACAAGGATATGTAGCCAGCAATATACTTCGTTTCTAACTTCTATGATTTTTGTCATAGGATGTGAATCGTATATATTGGTTTCTTTGCCGGTCGATATAAATATAGTTTATGAATAATACGCCACTACATACATTTCATATCCCGGTGCTGGGATTAGCCTATACGATTGATTCTCCGGTTAAGGTAGCACGGTATGGTATAAATTCGGTAATCTCCATTATTGAAGATAAACTTATTGAGTTAATGCGCATGCATTATTATAAGGAAGCCAATAAGCCCTATATGCCGATTACATCGAAAGAACACGATTATAGAGCCAGACGCATAACAGACTATTTGAATCTTGTTAACGATATTGTGACGAAGCAAGTGGAGAAGCTGAAGGAAACGGCATTTGAAGTTGGCTCTGAAATATCAAAATACTTTGATATGCTGCCGGATGGACACAGCCTTCGGTCACTCTATACCGAGATGATGTGTAGTGATGATAGCAATAGAAAGTCGTTGCTTGAAGACTTTCTCCGAAAGCAAGTCCGTGCAGGGCGTATTGATGTCAACATCATGACGAAAGTAGACAAGAATAATTATGATGCGGATGGAAATATACTGACAGATTCTTCGGACGCACTGGCAGCACTTCGCGGTTATGCCAACAGCGATCTCACGAATTCAGCAGTGATATTTTCGGCCGGACTTAATCCACGGCTATTTAATTACCTGGAGACATTACCTGCTTTTCAACCGAAAGGCTGGGGTATATTTGATAAGGCCGTGATTGTAAAGGTGAGCGATTATCGTTCGGCTCTTATTCAAGGCAAATACCTGGCAAAGAAAGGTATATGGGTAAGCGAATTTAGAATTGAATCCGGATTGAATTGTGGGGGTCACGCATTCGCTACGGATGGAAGTTTACTTGGTCCTATATTGGAGGAGTTCAGAGTCAAACGTAATGAATTGAAGGATTCGTTGCACACGCTCTATAATCCAGTTCTGCAGCAGAAAGGACTTGCTACATTTCCGGAACCACATCCTCTGAAAATTACGGTGCAGGGTGGTATAGGAACTTCAGAAGAAGCAGACCTTCTGTTGTCCTACTACGATGTGTCCAGTACAGGGTGGGGGACACCATTTCTACTTTGTCCGGAGGCGACTACGGTAGATGATTCTACTTTACATCAGTTATGCGCTGCAAAGGAGAATGATATTTTACTGAGTAATAATTCTCCATTAGGTATACGGTTTAACTATTTAAAAGGGACAAGTTCGGATAAAGAAAAAATGTCACGCATGCGTGCCGGCAAACCGGGAAGTCCGTGTACAGAAAAACACCTGGTGTCCAATACAGAGTTTACGGATAAACCAATTTGTACAGCTTCCTATACCTATCAAAAGTTGAAACTGGCACAATTGCAAACATTGAACTTGCCGGCTGATGAATATGAGAAACAATATATCAATATAGTATCCAAGGAATGCTTATGTGTAGGGTTAAGCAACGCTGCTGCCATTCACTATAAATTGCCACCGTTCAAGCAAATGCGTGGTGTTACCATGTGCCCGGGACCTAATGTAGCCTACTTCAATAAAGTAGTTTCCCTGAAAGAGATGGTTGATTACATTTATGGTCGTTGTAATATCGTGGACGGTGAAAGACCGCACATGTTTATAAAAGAACTGTCGCTTAATATAGCCTATTTCGAGCAGCAGCTTCAGACGCTTGCATCTGCGAATGAAAAAACGATCCGGGAGCTCCGTACATTTGGAGATAATCTATTAGCGGGAATCGCCTACTACAGAAAACGATCTGCTGATTTCATAAAGCATCAAACAGAGGTGTTTACCGAAGCGCTTAATCGTTGTGAACTTGAAGTTCAATCGCTCGTGGCCTGTAAACTTTCAGTATAGGCATACTATATACCGGTATAGCCAACTATACCGGTATATAGTATACATGGTTTAAAACTTGATTTTGTGGCCTTCCAGGGCAAGCTTTTTATCCTTCTCCATTTTCTTGACCGTACGAATAACAGTTTCCACGCGGAGTCCACTCATATCCGCAAGCTGTTGCCGTGTGTAAGGAATAATAACCCTTCCGGACATTTCCTTTGCCGGTGGATTTTTGGTTTTATAATATTTCAGCAATGAAAGTATACGGTGTTCCGGTTCATGACTGGATATCTCTGAAAGTACCATGGATTTATACTTGAGACGCTGGCACAACACGTCATCCATTTTCAGATGGAGATCAAAATTTTCTTGTAGCATCCGAAGGAAATAATCTCCCGGCAGCTTCCATACTTTTGAAGGCTCAATCGCCATAACACTTCCGGGGTATGGAAACCTGGCAATGAGCGCTGGCTCGCCAAAACTCTCGCCTGCATTAAATATACCTTGTATAAACTCCTGTCCATCGTCATTAACGATATACATTTTTACCACGCCCGTCTCTACCTGAAAGTAATCGGAGGCAGTATCGCCTTCGTGGAACAGTATCTGGTCCTTCTTCAGTGTAATCAACCGGGCGTGGTATTTTTCCAGAACTTTAGATGGGAACACCTTTTTAGATTTTCGTTTCCGCAAATTGTATCCCATTCCATTTATATACTATGATTTTTATCAGGGTTATGTAATAGTGCACGCACCACCGGCGCAAGCTGCTTCGGCCTGCAGGTCTGTCTCATCATCCGGTTCAAAAACCTTCGAGAGATCCAGTTCGCACAATGATTCTTCCAATCGCTCGAATTCATCTTTCGTTATATCTTCGAATGGAGCCTGTTTGTAATTGCCATTGTCGAATGGTAATACACTCAGTCCGTTGTAAGAAGCTTTATTCTCCCACATCCAATCACCTATACTGAGCCAGTCATGCTCTTTGATGCTTACAGTAGCCGATACGTTGTTTGCATTGCTACCATTCCTGTATCCGCTTCGAACCCATTCGGTGTTAAACTTCTTTATCCGTTCTAACAGGTTCATCGCGCTCTCCGTTCGCAGGATGGAACCTTCCGGAGATTTCTGTGGAATGCAGATCACACCTTGTTTGGAGTTTAGGAAATCGTCTTCCAGTAACTCCGGATGTTTTTCCTTTAGGTATATATACAGGGCTTCATTCTTGCCAATGCGAACCCTGCGCAGGTAATAGTCGTTGTGCCACGCGTGAATGCCGGATGAAGTTCCCAATACAATGGAAGATGTACCCGAAGGTTTGATAGTAGTACAACGTGCAGCAAACTGTATATTGATTTTTGCAGAGGTATGAAGATTCACCTTCTTCACAATGTCAGCAGCTTCCTTCAGGTCGTATTGAAAAATTTTGCCACTCGCTATACCCGTCATGCCTACACCGATAAGGGCTTCATACTCTGTAGTGGTCTTCCATACTTCGCGCAGGTAATGAAAGTTTGTAAACCCTGCTTGCAGTGTCCCAAAGAATGACGCTGCACCGGCCCGTGCATTCAGATCTTCCTGACTTTCAATATCGGAGGCATTTACTTCGCATAGGTTACAAAATTGAAAAGGTCTCAATGCAATTTCACAACATGGGTTTGTGCCCCAGTCTGTATGATTGGTAAAATAAAAGCCGGGCTCCCCGGAACCCGATAGTTCGATCTTTTTCCATAGTCTGAAGAAGTCTTCCCGCGTAGTTGAATCTCTCGGAAGCACAACGGAATTGTTGGCGCGCCCCCGTTGTTCATTCAATTCCCACCAGTTACCAAACTTACAGGTAAGCATCTCTTCATCATGACTGGAGAATAGTGATATCATCGCAGACCTGCGTATACCTCCGGCAAGCACGGCATTCGCAATGTGACACATCATGTCGTGACATTCCAGTGATGATAGCTTTTGGCCATCACCTTTGCGATCAAGTATAGCCGATAAGTGTGCTATGCATAATTTCAAAGGTTCTGGTCCCGGTGCTTTACCACCTGCCGTTACCAGGCGCGCACCTTTCGGTCGTATATCCGAATAATCGAAGTCAGGTATATAGTTACTGATGCCGAAGTATCCTTTCATTAACACTTTAACGGCATCGGCCCATCCTTCGAGGCTGTCGCCCACCAGGAACCGCCTGTGCTTTTGTGCTTTGCGTATAGGGGGGAGGTTGTCCACGTGTTCTGTCTGAACCGAAAAACCAACCCCTGTGCCTCCAAGCAATAAGAACATAGCTTCCGGGAATGCTCGGATATCATCTACCGGCATATAGGCACAATTGTAAATCCGGCTGTTATTCCGTTCAATAGCTGTACCCGCAAATTGCATGGCGCGCATCGATGGAAGTACTTTCTTCTCGAGCACAAATATCATCTGTGCTCGTATAGCTTCTTCCATAGCCGGATACCGGTTGATTAACATAACGGCATAACGTTCGCATATCTCCGGCCATAACTCCCTGCGTTGAAGTTCATGGATATACCGGGCATACTTCATATGAATGATCAGATCACTAAGAATACGTTGATTGAGCTGCATACACTTCAAAGGGTAAAACGTGATCGGGTCTAGAACGCGGCTACATGTTTGTAGCGTTCAAATAAAATGTTATTCTCCAGGTGTATATGCTTGAAAAGATCATTGGCGAATTCCTGCAGCTTCTGATATGTAATGCGAAATGTAGGGCATGCAAAATCAGGAGGAGTATAATTATTGGACAATACACGAATCTGCTTCACAAGATCGCCTGCTACCGTGTGCTCATGTTCCATCGCAGCTATAGGAGGTTGTATGGTTATTGCTAATGGATGATCGGTGCTTTGACTTGCGTCAAGTCTTTTGATGGCCGGGAAAAGGACAAGTTCTTCTTTTTCCATGTGGCTGGTCAGGTCTTCTGCCAGATCCAGGAAGCGCTCGCGAATGTTTAGCAACTCTAGACTTTCATCGCCATGCCGGTGACATACCTTGTCCAGCAACGCTTCAAGTTCGGGTATCGCACGCTTCACATACGAATGGTGATTTTGAATAATAAAGTCAACCAAAAAAGAAGAACTCCAACTTTCCGGTCTGAAGGGTTGATCTTGCGTATCCGACACCTGACTATAGATTTCTTCCTTTATCTTTTCAGGATCAAGTCCTATACGTACGCATGCTTCTGTCAATGTACGATGACCACCACAGCAATAGTCAATGTTATAGCGTGTAAATACATTCAAAGCTCCCGGTTGAGAAATGGCCAGCTGTGCTACTGTTAGAATATCACTGCTGATAATATTGTTATCGGTTTCCATATATGTTTTTCTTTCAAAAATATAGGACCGATTTTTAGAGGGGTATGATTTAAGTCATACGATGTGTGGAAATTGGTATATATCTTTATTGGTAGGGTGGAGAGGGTTTCAACGGCATTGCCCATTTTCAGATATAACTAATTATTATAAGGGGCCATAATATTTAAAGGATAGTAATCAGGACGTCTCCAGAATTGACCGGGGTTTATACTGCCATCAAATTCATTGCTATAAATTTTGAGCTCATTTTCACTTCAACATCTGAAAAGTATACTTTGCGTTCTCCCAGAAACCATCCAGTGCGATAATGCGAGGTTTGAAAAAAGAGATGAGGTCGGGCCAGTGATCTTTGTTGAAGACGGAGACACCCGGAAGCTCCCGGTAAATTCGGCTGATCACTTTGCCCTCTATGGACATATCTTGTTGCCAATGCCATTCTTCTTCGAGGGTGTCGTGCAGGATGTGTCTGAATTCTTCAAACTGCTCGAAATACAGTGCGCGTATACCGGCATCGTTGTGTTCCAGTGAAATGGAAATGGTCGCGGACTTAGGCCCGGCATCCATGCGAAAGTAAACGTCCTTGATCGAGGTGTGATAGTTGATCCAGTTTATCTTCAGGCCTTCAGCAGAAAGGATGGGACTCATGTATTTGCCAAAGACTGTCCAGAATTCCTGTCGTATACGTGACGACTGCTCGCGTGTAAACATGTGCTAAAGATAGATAACAGATTGTTATCCGACACACGTCTACTGCAGCGATCGTTCCAGTCCGAAAGGTTTTCGGTTGTGATATAAATCGTGTTGCTCGATGTCAAGTCTGAAAATAATATCACTCAGGCCCCGCAGCAGGTAAGGCTTGCTCAGGTAATGTTTAATACCTTTTAACGATGCTTTTTGCTTGTCGCGCGGATTGCTCGAAGAAGTAAAGATGACCAGTTCAATATTGGGTTTTCCCGGAATGTCCAACTGATTAAATTCATCGATAAACTCAAAGCCGTTCAGCACCGGCATCTCGATATCAAGAATGATGATGTCGGGGAGAGGATAGTTCTTTTGAACACGGGATACTAAATATTCCAACGCCTCGCGGCCATTGCAGGTTATATGCAACTCCTTTACCATACCCGACATGTGCAGGATCTTTTCGTTGATCTTGTTGAGTTGCTTATCGTTATCAATTATTAATAATCTTTTTTTCATTTCCGTATAAAATATAGGTGCCTAACCAAATGCGCGAAGTATAGCCGTAACTGCAAAGAGTACGATGATAAAAATCAATATATAGTCAATACCTGTTTTCTCTTGCTCTTTCACTCGTGTGTATAAATTGATGGAACTCCTGGATCTGAACATTATTGATGAAGAACAGAATTTTTATATTGTTACCGGCTTCATCATATACTCTGAAATAACCTTCTCTGCGGCCGTTGTGAAATTCACCCTGGCTGAATACTTGTCCGTTGGGATGGTATGAAATAAACCGGCCGTGCTGAACGCCATATAGGAAATCCTCTTCGATCATGATTGTGCCGGTATGGTCGTAGTATTCTTTCCAGGTGCCATGCTTTTTATTGTTTATATATACTCCTTCGGCTATCAGCACAGCATGCTTGTTGAACTCTTTCCATTTGCCGTTTTTACTTTGATTTACTTTTGTACTTCGTACCATAAAAAAATGTTTTAGTGTTAGCTGAAATCATTACAACGCCATACACCTTCTTTCCTTCCGGGTAAGGTGCAACGATTGGCGTGGTCGCAGGTCGCGCATAAACCCTGTGGAGAATCGTGCGCAGACTGCTTTGTCTGATCCAGTAGATCGAGTTGAAAAAATTCACATTGTATAATAACCTTCGATGCAGCTTTGTGGTAAGGACACGTTTGTGTATGAGCACACGAAATGCAAAGTCCCTTAAGCTCGCGCGTTACTATATCTTCAATAGTTTCTTTCATTTGCATTTTGGTGTGCCGTTCGTGAAAAGGGCAGTTCCAAAATGCATACCATTTTATTTCCCGTATTTACAGTAGATTTCGAATGATCGAATCATAAGGGGCGGGGAGAAAGTATTCAGGTGGAGAGTTTTTACTCAGCTAGCTCTTCTGATTCTTCTTGATCTTCTCACGAAGCGTCTTCCGGTCGATGCCGAGGATCTGTGCCGTTTGTGAGATGTTGTTCTTGTTGGCAGATAACACATCCAGGATATAGTCGCGTTCCACTTCGTCTAATCTTCGGTTGAGACTGCGGGCGCGTGTGGCTGAGAAACGAAAGTTCTCCGGTAAGTCTGGTGTATCAATAGTATTGTCATCGGCCATGATCACAAGCCGGTGTACCAGGTTTTGCAGTTCGCGTACGTTACCCGGCCACGCATAATCCTGGAGCGAGCGTATAGCTTTGGGAGAAAAATGCATCGGTGACTTTCCTAATTCGCGAACATACTTGGCCAGGAAGAAATCGAGTAAGAGAAGTATATCTTTATTCCGTTCCCGTAAGGGAGGAAGATCAATCGTAATAATGTTCAATCTATAGTATAGATCTTCCCGAAATAAACCTTTCCTGACAAGCTGCATCAGGTCAACGTTGGTTGCTGCCACCACCCGTACATTTACTTTGATCGCCTTCTTCGACCCTACCATGTAAAACTCTTTCTCCTGCAATACGCGAAGTAATTTAGCCTGCATTGCTAAACTTGTGTTACTGATCTCATCGAGAAATATAGTGCCGCCATCCGCAGTTTGAAAGAAGCCCGCGCGTGTCTCATTGGCTCCTGTGAATGCACCTTTTATATAGCCAAACAGTTCACTCTCCAGAAGCGGATCGGGAATACCGCCACAGTTAACCGGCACAAAAGGTGCAGCCGATGCATTGCCGCCATAATGAAGTGCACGTGCCACCAGCTCTTTACCGGTACCGCTCTCTCCGTTGATCAACACTGTAGCGTTCGTGTTTTTTGCTTTGTTGATCGTCTTGAAAACATCCAGCATTCCTTCCGATTCTCCAATGATACCAAAGTTTGCCGGAGTATTTTTAGGAGCTTCTTTTTTATGTTTTAATGTTTTTGCCAGAACACGTTCAACCGATTTGAAAAGTTCTTCATCCGTAAAAGGCTTGACAAGATACTCTTCGGCACCAATCTTTATAGATTCAACAGCACCCTGTATGGATGGAAAGCCGGTGATAACAAGTGTTCCTATACCTTTACAATTTTCAGCTATATGCCGCACCAGTTCCATGCCGTTTTCACCTGGCATTTTCAGATCGGTAATAACCATGTGTATATTTAGTCCGCTCAGTAATTTTACAGCCGATTGGACAGTGCCTGCACTATACACCTGGTAGCCGGCCGATTCCAGATTTCGCTTTATCAGCTCGATGGTTTCCGGGGAATCATCCACCACCAGTATATTCAGCGTGTCGCTATATTTCGCTTTCATTACTTCTTTTTGTTTTGCCTTAACGGTAATTGAATTTCAAATTTTGTTCCCTTGTTGACCGCTGAGCTCACCAGTATTTTTCCATCATGTGAGTCAACTATACCCTGTACAACCGAAAGCCCTAATCCCGTTCCTTGTCCTACGGGTTTCGTGGTGAAGAATGGTTCAAATATTTTATTCCGAACATCGGCCGTCATACCTGTGCCGGTATCTTTTACAACCAGACTCACCTGATTTTCTTTCTTCTTCGTGATAACCGTTATCTCGCCTCCGGTGGGCATGGCATATACGGAATTGGTAATCAGGTTTACAAGTACCTGGCTCATCTGCACTTCATCCGCATAGATGACAGGGAGCGCTGTGTCCAATTGTTTTATAATGGTGATGCCACGACTTTGAAATCGTACATCGATAAAATATAGTATATTATGTACGATATCGTTCAGGTTAACTTTGGTGATCTGCTGCGGCATTTGTCTCGAGAAGATCATGAGTTTTTTAATGATCTCGCGTGAGTAGAGGGATGCCTTGATGATTCTTTCAATGTCTTCGCTTTGCTGCTCATTGAGACTTCCTGCTTTTTTGATTAACTGTGCAAATCCGAGCACGCGTCCAAGTGGTTCATTGAGTTCATGTGCTATACCAGCCGACAGTTCACCTACAAAAGCAAGTCGCTCTACATGCTGTAATTGTGTTTGAAGTTTTTGTTTCTCTTCTTCTATAGAAGCACGCTTGATCACTAACGACAACTCACGTGCTACTGTCTTTAAAAGCCTTTTCTCTTCGGGTAAGAAACTAACCTTTCCGGAATCTTTAGTCAGTGGAGAGCGATACCCGATTCTTACTTTTCCATATTTCTTTTTATCAACCGCTAAGTCTGATTCAATAACAAATTTACAGCTGCTGAATTTTGGAGTTGAGTATTCATTTGAGTGAATGGTAATACTTGCCTCAGCCAGATTCGGATGCTGCATGGCAGCAGGAAGTATATCCAATGTTTTTGATATGATCACATCAAAATCATTTTTCGCTTCCCATGCTACCTTGGAGAGTTTGTAAAGACAGTTAAGTTCTTTTACTCGTTCCTTTAATTTGAAATCACTCGAATTCATAATGCATGCAAAATTATAAAGATCAGGAATAAGACACTTCAGAAACCTTCATCTTTAATTTTAGCCGGTGGGTGGTTTGTACCCGCTGGGGAATTTCGCTCCACTGATACCATGGTGTTTTCTGTAATTAGCCTTCAATAAGTGATGTTTCAACATGGCACAGATCATGCATACGGTATATAATAATTTAATAAGACGATAGAAGCGATGCAAACCCGAATGGTTATTACGGTAAA
>DJFR01000033.1 GCA_002432545.1 Flammeovirgaceae bacterium UBA5867
CGGTCGCGGGGCGGGGTTCTGCTGCTTCGGGTGCTGAAGGTGCGCGCGGGTTCTTCGTCTTCTTTTTTGCTGCCGAAGATTTGCTCGAATATATTTTCATCGGAGCGGTATAGATCGCAGGAGATTCTGCTTTCGAGGTCGGAGGACAATGCCGGGAAATGAGCGCGACTGATATAGCCTAACTCTCTGTTCGCATTTATTTTTTTGAACATGGTGGCTACGATAGGTAATGCAGTTCGTGCGCCTTGTCCTAATGCAGTAGAGCGGAAGCGAATGCGCGGATCGTCTGCTCCTACCCACGCTCCTATTACAAGGTGCGGTGTCATCGCCATGAACCAGCCATCTGCATTGGACTGTGTTGTTCCGGTTTTACCGGCCATATCATTTGTTATACCATACCGACCACGCATACCGGAAGCTGTTCCTTCATCTATAGTATGTTTTAACATGTGTACCATGAGGCGCGCATTGTCGGCTGAGAGTGCCTGCGTTGTTTTAACGTTGGGCTTGAAACGCTCGAGTATTCTATTCTGCTGGTCTGCTATAGCTGTCATATAAAAAGGCTCTACAGCTTTACCGTTGTTAACGAGACAAGCATAAGCCTGCACCATTTCGATCATAGATATATTGGCTGCGCCCAACGCTATTGATGGTACTGCCGGCAACTCGCTATCTATACCCATTCTTCGAGCCAGGGCAATGGTATTATCTATACCGGCTTGCTCCAACACCCGTACTGAGACTGTATTAACAGAATACGCCAATGCACCCGTGAGCGAATATTTGAGATCGTAATTGTCTTCTGTGTTCTCCGGGCTCCACCCATTCATGTTGCTATACTCGATGCGTGCAGCCGAAACAAAATCACAAGGCTCTACACCTTGCTCGAGTGCAGCAGCATATACGATCGGTTTAAAGGTTGAACCAATCTGTCGTCTGGTAGACTCGCGTACGTGATCGTATTGAAAGTAATGATGATTTATACCCCCTACCCAAACGCGTATAGCACCGCGTCTTGGTTCCATGGCCAGAACACCAGCCTGTAAAAATTTCAGATAGTGTCGAATGGAATCCACCGGACTCATCATAACTTCCTGTTCTCCTTTATAGGTAAGCACACTCATGAGGATCGGAGTCTTCATTACTTTTATAGCGGCATCATGTGTATTTCCTTCTTCGATCAGTTTTTGATAGCGTTCTGATTTACGAATAGCTTCATCGAGCAAACCGGTTTGTTTACCCCACGGATCACGCTTGCCCCAATGATCCAGAAACAGTTTTTGCAGCGAAGTCATTTGCTGGGCTACGGCTTCTTCTGCATAACGCTGCAATCGCGAATCGATGGTAGTGTATATTTTCAGTCCATCGGTATATAAATTATAGGGTTCACCGTTAGGTTTGGTATGTTGCTTGCACCACTCGCGCAATACCGGACGAATATACTCCCGGAAATATGGAGCGAGCCCGGTGTGGTGCGTGATCTTGTTATAGGCAAGCTTCACCTGTTTCTTTCGAAACGTCTCTGCATCCGAGGCAGAAAGTTTACCATACTTCTCCATCTGCATCAGCACAACATTTCTTCGCTGCATCGAACGATCCGGAAACACACGTGGATTATAAAAGTACGTTGACTTCAACATACCAATCAGCACGGCAGACTGATCTACAGTAAGATTTTTTGTACGCGTAGAATAAAAACGCTGGGCAGCAGCTTCAATACCAAAGGTATTATCGCCAAACGGCACCGTATTCAGATATAGTGTGAGTATAGCATTTTTATCGTATACATTCTCCAACCGCGAGGCAATAATCATCTCGCGGAATTTATTGATAAGCATGGAGAATAGTATATAATCTTTGCGCGGGTATAAATTCTTGGCAAGTTGTTGTGTAAGTGTACTGCCCCCTCCGGAAGACTCCTGTTGCATCATAATCGTCTTTACGATCACACGGGCTACACTTTTTGAATCTACAGCTCCGTGATCATAAAAGCGTACGTCTTCTGTGGCGATCAACGCATCAATGAGATGCTTCGGCAAGTCTTCATAGCGAATATTGGAGCGCTCCTGTATAAAATATTTACCCAGCAAGACACTGTCGGCACTATATACTTCGGTCGCCAGAGGGTTCTCTACGGCCTGCAGGTCATCTTTACCGGGAAGTGAACCCAATGCCCCGATCCATACCAGTATATATAGCGATACTATACCAACAAGAAAAGCCCCTGCTAAAATGCTTCCCGTATAGAGAACTCTTTTAACAGGGGACTGACTTTTATAGATTGCAATAAATCTGTTCCAGGTATTCTTTAAATAGATCAACAATCGTTCAGTCATTCCTCGCTTTTTATTCAGAACGCAATTTTGACAAAATTATTCCTTTAAACCGAATCAATTACGCCCAGTTATTTCGCGAGAAAAGCCGTGAGCATCCAGTGATGCTTTTCTATTCTTTTGATATACCCTTTAATGATTTGTTCTGTACCAGCGTCTTCCTGTTCGGAAGCAATGCTTAGCACGTTCACCAGGTATCCTAACAAAATTCTGAAGTCGCTGAGGATTTCGCGTGCCATGACTTCGGAAGCAAGATCTGATCCGGTCTCTTTGATAGCCGAATGTTCCAGGTAGTCGCGCAACGTACTAAGCGGTGTATGACCAAATACGCGGATACGTTCAGCAATATCATCGATATTCTGATTTGCTTCCGTATAGAGTGTCTCAAATTCCTGGTGCAGATCGAAGAAGTCACTGCCCTTTACATTCCAGTGATAGTTTCTGAGTTTCTGGTAATGTACCTGATAATTTGCAAGCAATTCATTGAGGGCGCTGGATATACGTTCTGTCTCATCCGCAGACCACCCTAACTTTATTGGTTTAGCCTTTGCAAGGCGAGTATCCAATTGTGTTTTCGCTACATTCTCGATATCCATAATACAGAGATTTTAAGTTTCTGTATAGGATAAAGAATTGTTCCGCCCGCAAACAAGCCGGAACAATTCTTTTATTGTGGATTTTATTTCACAGCAACATTACTGCACATACGGCTTTATGGCAGCAGACCAAATCTCATAGCCTTTCTTGTTGAGGTGCAGGCCGTCTTCGATAAATATATCTTTTTGTGGTTGACCGGTGGAATCGAGCAGCGGTGTCCATACATCAACGTATGTTACTTTCTTCTGGCGGCTCGCCCATTCTTTCAATTGCTGGTTATAGGCTATATATTGATCTTTAAGATGCCAGCGTGCTATACTCGGCTTGGGTGTGATGAAATATACCGGCACCTTCCTGGATACTTTTGTGCGAATAAGTTTCAATAGACTATCAGCTTCGGCAATAACCTGCTGAGGTGCTTTACCATGACCCAGATCGTTGTCACCTTCATAAATAAATATTTTCTTGGCTTCATACGGTACTACCAGTTTATCAAAATAGTAGATGAGGTCTGACATCATTGATCCTCCAAAGCCACGGTTCACAACATTATACTCCGGGTAGTATGCTTTTATATTCCCCCAGAAGCGAATACTGGAGCTTCCGGTAAAAAGGATCAGGTTCTTTTTACTGACAGCCGTATCGGATGCTGTGAGTGTGGTGACTTCCTTTTCAAAACGGGTTGGGTCCTGAGCAAGAACGAGGGTGCTGGTACTCACTAGAAAATATACCAGGACGAGTCGGGTTATACGCATATAGTTTTTTTTGCTGGTGAAGTTACAGCCGGCAACGTGATTCTCAAACGGGTTTACACCAGTGGTAACTATCGCTTCAGCAGATTATTGCCAAAGATGCGATTCAATACATCATCTTTCAGCGTACGACTGATCGGAACTCTTCCGTTATTAGGAAGCACCATTTCATTACCATCAATAGATTTCACTTTGTCCAACGCAATAATAAACGACTTATGCACTTTCATAAAGTTACTGGCCGGCAACTGCTCTTCCATCACACTCAGGGTAAGATAGGTGATATACTTACGCACAGCGGTATGCACTACGATATAGTTTTGAAGAGATTCAACATACAGTATCTCATCGAAGCGGATGCGTTCATACTTACCATCGCACTTGATAAAGAAATACGGTTGCTCCTCAACAGCTGCTTTGTGACGGAGTAAATAAAAGTCGCGCGCTTTGGAGGCCGCTTTCATAAACCGATCGAACGGCACAGGCTTTACCAGGTAGTCAATCACATCCAGCGAATAACCTTCCAATGCATACTCGGAATAAGCCGTGGTAAATATTACCATCGGTGGATCTTTCAACGTCTTTAGAAAATCCACACCCGACAACTTCGGCATGTGTATATCCAGCAGCAGCAAGTCAACGTTATGCTCACGCAGATACGCAGTAGCTTTGATAGCATTCTCGCACTTGTCCATCAGGTGAAGAAAATCTATTTCATTCACATATTCTACCATGCCTTTGCGGGCAATGGGTTCATCATCGATAATGAGACAGTTGAGCTTCATAATTAGCTGTGAGCTTTGAGCTGCGAGCTGCTAGTNNTACTTCTTACTTCTTACCTAACCCAATCGAAAGCTCCACACTATACGTTCCCGGATTATCCTGAATGTTCAGCGTATGACTTCCATTATATAACAAATCAAGTCTTCTTTTTACATTGCGCAAGCCGATCCCTCCTACCGATTTACCATTTACATGGAAATCTTTTGTATTGGTCACCTTCAGTATAAAATCTGAATTACTTCTTTGGAGCGATACCGAAATCTCGTTGTTTCGGTCGCTGTAGTTGGATACGTGCTTGAAAGCATTTTCCACAAACACAATTATCAGTAGTGGTGCTATATCAAAATCCTTTACCTGATCATCGCACTGAAAGGTTATGATGTAGTTATCGTCTTTGCGCAGGCGTTGCAGTTCAATATAGTTTTGCAGGTACGTGAGTTCTCGCTCTATGGGTATATCTTTCCCGTTGCATTCATACAACTGGTATCGTAACATCTCCGAGAACCGTGACAGTGTTTCGCGCGCAGCTGTATTCTGTTTATCGATCTGAAAGAAAATGGTATTAATGGAGTTGAATACAAAATGCGGATTGATCTGCGATTTCAGGTACTCCAGCTCCGTATTAAGTTTTTCTATTTCAATTTGCTGTAACCGCTTTCGCTGAATATACCACTCCTTGCTGAGATACAAGGCTACACTAAAGGCCAGGTAAAATATACCGATCGATATATTGTAGTAAGTATTATCAAAAAAAGTTTTTCGTACAACACCTTGTAGCTGGCTATAGAGATAAACATCGTGACTGTTCTTTGCAAAGGCATAGAGTACGATCAGAGCGATGACCGCGATGACATATATACCTACGCGTTGCCGCTGTGCCAGTCGGGGAATCAGAATCTGCAGGTGTGTATAGATCATCACGGCCAGCAGTCCGTTGCGAATTACGATCTCGAGTATAAACTGTTCCCATCCGGCTGCAGCCAACAACTCCCTGCGCGTATACATGTGGAAGCCTATCGTGGCAGTCCAGAACAGCACATGATCAATCCTATATTTCCAGAATTTATGCATACCATCAGAAGGTCAATACAAATGTCGCGCTTTTCCAGGTGCGCGGTACGCGGTGAACATCACTTTTCATCAAGCAAAATCAACAGATCATCAGAATTTATTGAAACAGCCACCGCTCCTTCCGAATTTAAGCAATGAATTGACAGCAAGCTAACGCCTTACCTTATGAAAACTATTCCAATCACCTTGTATATTCTCATAGCACTGTGTATACCTGCGTGTACCCAGTCGCAAGACACAAAAAGATCACGCCCCGTGGGCGATGGTTGTGAAGGATGTGAAGCTATAGTGGAGTACGGCAAAAAAACACTGACACCCACCGATACGTTACCTGACTATCACAAGAGCGGCCCGAAGATGATTGTAAGCGGAACGATCTACCAGAACGATGGCAAGACTCCGGCTAAAGATGTAATACTATATATCTACCACACCGACCAGAAAGGTTATTATTCCACGCGTGGCGATGAAACAGGCTGGGCCAAACGACATGGCTATATACGCGGATGGATCAAAACCGGTGCTGATGGCAAGTATACTTTTTATACGTTAAAGCCTGCACCCTATCCCGGAGAAAGTATACCGGCACACATTCACCCGGTGATTAAAGAGCCCGGGATACAGGAATACTGGATCGATGAATATCTTTTTCAGGGTGATCCGTTACTTACACAAGCCGAACGTAACCAGCAGAAGCAACGCGGTGGCAGCGGCATCATTACGCTAACACGAAACAAACAAGGTATACTTATCTGCAAGCGCGATATTGTGCTGGGTAAAAATATACCGGGCTACTGAATCTACGCAGGTATATATCAACCAAACAGATCGGAACTGAGATAACGATCACCCCGATCACAAATGATAAAGACAATAACACCCTGCTCAATTTCGCTGGCTATTTTCATGGCGGCACTCAATGCTCCGCCACTGCTCATGCCGGCTAATATACCTTCCTCACGGGCGAGTCGTTTGGTATAGGTACGCGCATCTTCTTCGCGCACATCCACTACCCGGTCTACACGCTGCGGCTCAAATATCTTTGGTAAAAATTCAGGAGACCATCTGCGTATACCGGGTATACAGGAACCATCGGTAGGCTGTGTACCTACGATCTGTATAGATGACCGTTTCTCTTTCAAGAATCGCGATACTCCCATGATGGTACCCGTTGTGCCCATCGCCGAAACAAAGTGAGTTACTTTACCTTCGGTGTCGCGCCAGATTTCCGGCCCGGTTGTTTTATAGTGCATGCCATAGTTATCGGCATTGGCAAATTGATTGAGTATAAAATAACCTTCTTTCGCAGCCATCTCTTCAGCAAGTTCGCGTGAGTATTCAATGGTGCGCGAAGCCGGTGTCAGAATAACTTTGGCACCATACGCTTCCATCGCCAATACACGTTCGCGTGTAGAGTTATCGGGCATGATGAGTGTCATGTCGAGGCCCATCAATCGTGCAATCATGGCCAAGGCTATACCAGTATTACCGCTGGTTGCTTCCACCAGTTTATCGCCACGTTTTATATCACCGCGCTCCAGTGCGCCTGTGATCATTCCATATGCTGCGCGGTCTTTTACACTGCCGCCCGGGTTATCGCCTTCCAGTTTACCATAGATCGTAACGCGTTTGTTTACCGGGATGTGTTGCAATTCAATCAGACGTGTATTGCCAATGAGTTGTTCAAGTGTCATGCGTGGTGGTTCTGTAATCTGTTATTCGAACGAATAATTTTAATAATCGGTTTCGTGCACGAACGCTGCTTTGCCCCATTCTGCTTTTTCTTTATCACTCCAGAGTTCCGGGAAGAAAATTATTTTCTTGAAGCGCGGTGGTAAATACTTCTGCCAGTTGGTGCCTCCGGTAGCTTTAATATCTTCGGGATCTTTATGCAGGTAGTGTCCTGCTGATCGTAAATGCGCCAATGGCCAGAGTACATTTGACAATGTATCAAGCTCGCGAAGCTTCGAAATAATTTCATCTTTACGTGGTGACGATGTAAAATATTTCAGGTATAGCTGACGAAGATTTTTGTCTTTCAATTTTGTACCTACCTCCAGAAAATTACCCATATACTTTTGTTCGAACTGCTGCAGGGTAAGTGTTTTCTTACCGGAAGCAAGTTCGGTAGCACCGCTTCGCCAGTATAATTTTTCAAGAAGCTTCGCTATATCATCGGTTTGTACAGTAGCCCGTTCGTTGGCATTTACCAGGTTGATCATATCGGTAGCATGGATCTCAATGAGACGATACTGAGCTGATTGAAAACCACTGGCTGGTAACAACGCCATTCTGAATTTAAGGAACTGCTCACGCTCCATTCCCTTCACCATAACATCAAACGAATTCTCCAGGTGACGGAAGTACCGCACGATGCGATCGAGCCTGTCGATGAAAAATTTTTCATCGGGATTTTCTTTCTCAGTGATCTGCTTTAACTCGTGCAACATGAGTTGAAAATACAATTCGGTGATCTGGTGATACATGATGAATACCTTCTCATCCGGAAATTGTGTTTTCGGATTTTGCAGGCTTAACAATGTATCCAGGTGTATGTAATCCCAGTAGGTGAGATAATCAGAATACAATAATCCATCGAGGTAAGACGATAAGTCCTGTCCCATGGCATCGTACTTGGCCTGCAGTTTCCGAAGCTGTTCTACGAGTTCGGGATCAACGTTACTACCTTCCATTTTTAAAATCTAAGAATGTAAAATACTTGTGTAAATTGGTGCGAAAGTTAACTCATTAATCCTATATCTGTATGTCAAGTCAAACAGCAACCGGAAGCCAAACCCGAAAATCAATGAAGCAGGACGCCTTTGATCATCCAGACTTTTACGCACTGGACGACCTGTTAACGGAGGAGCATAAACTCATTCGCAGTTCGATACGTGATTTTGTGAAGCGTGAGATTTCTCCCTATATAGAAGATTGGGCACAACGTGCTCATTTTCCATACGAGATTGTAAAGAAATTTGGTGATATCGGTGCGTTCGGCCCCACTATTCCAACCGAGTATGGCGGTGGCGGACTGGATTATATTTCATACGGTTTGATTATGCAGGAGATTGAGCGCGGTGATTCAGGCATGCGCTCTACAGCCTCGGTGCAAGGTTCGCTGGTGATGTACCCGATCTATAAATTTGGTAATGAAGCACAACGCAAAAAGTATTTACCCAAACTTGCATCGGGTGAATGGCTCGGATGTTTCGGATTGACGGAACCTGATCATGGTTCCAATCCCGGTGGTATGGTAACGAACTTCAAAGACATGGGCGATCACTATTTGCTGAATGGCGCGAAGATGTGGATCTCAAATTCTCCCAAAGCAGATATAGCGGTAGTATGGGCAAAGAACGAACAAGGCAGAATTCACGGTCTTGTTGTTGAACGCGGCATGCCGGGCTTCTCTACTCCGGAGACACATGGTAAATGGTCGTTGCGTGCGAGCACTACCGGTGAACTTGTATTTGATAATGTAAAAGTTCCGAAAGAAAATTTACTTCCGAATAAAACCGGACTCGGTGCTCCGTTGATGTGTCTCGACTCTGCACGCTATGGTATAGCATGGGGTGCTATAGGTGCTGCGATGGACTGCTATGACTCTGCCAGACGCTATGCGATGGAACGGATACAATTCGGCAAACCTATAGCTTCATTCCAATTGGTACAAAAGAAACTGGCCGAGATGCTGACTGAAATTACCAAAGCACAATTGCTCAACTGGCGCTTGGGTGTATTGATGAATGAAGGTAAAGCAACTACGCCACAAATATCCATGGCGAAACGCAACAGCGTGCAAATGGCTCTTGAGATCGCGCGCGAAGCACGCCAGATTCACGGAGGCATGGGTATAACAGGCGAATATCCAATCATGCGCCACATGATGAACCTCGAATCTGTTGTTACGTACGAAGGAACACACGATATACATTTGCTGATTCTTGGCAATACGATTACGGGTATACCTGCGTTTGTTTGAAATTAGCTATGAGGAAAGGCTGCCAGCTGCTGGCCTCTGGTTGCTGGAATACAGGAGTAAGGAGTAAGAAGCAAGAAGTAAAATCGGAAGTATAGATATACTTCTGGTGCCTTGAGGCAAAAGGCCNNGCAGCCAGCTGCTTTTCTCACAGCTCAAGGCTCGAAGCTAATTTAGCTCTATCAGTCCGTTGCGAAGTGCGTACATCACCAGGCCTACGCGTGTTTTGAGGTTGAACTTTTCAAAGAGGCTGTCGCGGTAGCTTTCTACGGTGCGGGGACTGCAGAACATTTTTTCGGCTATTTCTTTATAGGTTAATTCCGTGGCTGCATAGCGAAGGAAATCTTTTTCGCGATCATTGAGTGTTACCTTGGGACTGGCTGGTGTTTCTTTTTCGTTGGAAAGACTCAACAAAACTTTATGCGCGATCCAGTCGGGATAGTAATATCCTTTATCCATCAGTGCATCGAGTGCTTTCTCCAGTTCGCCCGGATGTACATTTTTTAACAGGTAGCCTTTTGCTCCGCAGCGGATCATTTTAATAATTGTCTCTTCTTCATCCTGCATGGATAACGCCAGGATGCGGATACCGGGATGATTTTGTGTAAGCCACTGGGCTGTTTCGAAACCATTCATTACCGGCATGTTTATATCGACCAATACAATGTCGGGTATATGGGCGGGCTGTTTAAATCTGTCTACGAGTGCTTTGCCGTTATCCGCTTCATATAGTACCGTATAGCGTTTAAATTTATTGATCATGCCGGTAAGCGCTTCGGCTATCAGCACGTGATCATCTACAACTACAACGGAATGTTGCATACATCAAGCATTTAGTTTGTTCACGGGTATATATAGTTTCATGCGGGTTCCTTCACCCGGTATACTTTCCAATGAAAAATCAGCACCAATAATTTCCGCCCTGCGTTTCATGTTGCCGAGGCCGATGCCTTTGGTATATATATCTTTATCATGTATACCAAAGCCTTTGCCATTGTCAGATGCCTCGATGGCGAGCCCCCGCTCCTGCTGATCGAAGTCCAGTTTTATCATTGAACATCCGGAGTGCTTCAGACTATTCTGTAAAAACTCCTGTAAAATACGCAACACAAAACTTTTTACCGCTGCTGACGCCTGTATTTTCGGATTGTTGGTATGGATCTCTGCCTGGCAAAACCCGGTTGCCTGTACTTTGGAAAACTCCGCACTGATCAAATGGAATAGATCGATCTGACGGTAATTACTGTCGGTAAGATTTTTCGAAAGACTCCGCAGGTCTGCAAGCGACTCGTTAATGATACCGGCAATGGAATTAATTCGTTTCTGTGTTTCAGGATCTTCTTCGGTGAGTTGCTGTACATATAGCACGGCCAGGGTAAGCTTCTGCCCTACATTATCATGTATCTCGCGGCCGATATACTGCATCGTTTGTTGCTGCACTTCGATCTGGGTTTGCAGGAGTTCACGTGAAAATTTTTCATTCATCTCTTCAATCTCCTCTACATGTTCGAGCTTCCGTTTCCGGTAAATGATCATCACTGCCAGCACCGTGAGCAGAAAGAGCAGCAATACGATCATGGAAGTTCCGATCAGGAGTAGCCCTTCCTTTGTATCATCCATAAGAACATTGCAGTATAAGTAGTATATAAAATATAGTTTAATACGCTCATCACATTGGCCAGCATCATCAATATATCTTTATGCGTTGTAACAAAATATAACCAGTTACCCATAGCAAAATACGGAAGCGTTCCAACATTAAACAGCAGGAACGCAAATAACATATAGAAGAAAGGCCTCCGTAAAAAGTTAAAGTCGGTCGGGTTTTGAAGCATCTCGTAAAACTTCACAAGAATGCCAATAATAACCAGCACCGATCCGAGGCAATAGGCCTGTACATTAAAATGCTTGTCTTCAACAATAAAAAGGTTGGTTAATATGCTAAACACAATCAGCGTAACGCCCGATGCAAATAGAAATCGTTTATAGCTGCCTTGATCAACAGCCTGATAAAGTATAATAAGATAAAGCAGATGCTGCAGCGGAATCTGAATATTATATATCCAGGCATTAACGCTGCCTTTGGACATAAAGAACAACTGGTATACTTCCACCAGGACTATAATAAAAAGTAACAACGGAAAAAGCCGGAGATATTTACTTTTCTTAATAATCGGGAAGGCCAGCAGGGAAGTTAAAAATGCAACAAATTCAAAGTAGGGAATAAATCGATTCATACAGCGATCTGCTTTTACACAAAAATCAATATCCAACGGACGGATGTATCGCGTCTGCTGTCTGGAGCGTATTGGCGGCAGTAGTACTACAGGTAGGTGGACATAACATACCCTGGTTCTTTGCCATACCTGTAGTGGCAGCGCTCGCTGCCGTTTCAGATTCCAGCATCAGCAATTTAACATTCTTATCAAGTTGTGTAATGGTATAGTATTTATATTTAGGATTGTCCTGCGATTGCTTGGCATCCTGCTTGCCACTGTCCTGCGGAGTTGCATCTTTCCCTCGTTCGCGAACACCAGCAGAATAACGCGGATCGAAATCAACGGGGATGCTATCCGCACCGGTTACCGTAGGTACCATAAACAATGTATGCAGACTTTTATAGTTCGAGCCATTTAATACCGGGCCGGTTGACGGATATACCGCATAGTAGAATCGTATACCCAGATCCTCCGGTTTCACATCTACTTTTTTAGAATATTGCTCAATGAGGCAAATGAATTTCTTCAGTGTATCAATGGAATACCAGCAGCTCCTGGATGCTTCAAGTTTGTTAGTTACCATATAGGGATCTGCATTTACCAGTTTGGAATGTGTATTTTTATAGCGGGCTACACCTTCCATAAATTCGTCTACGGTTAAACCATAAAACTCATCCTGCTTGCAAGTATAGCAGTCTCTGAAACCTTCCTTCGGAGGTATACTGGATTTCTGACATGCAAAGAAAACAAAGACGCCAACGGTAATCATGCTGGCCGAGGTCAATAGGGATTTCATACTGTCTTTTTTTAGTTGTTTGAATTTAGGTGATGAATAAAATTAGGCAGGAAAAGAACGTATTGAAAGCCGTATACCCGATTCATGCGATTGTCCTTTGCATGCAATATTCGAAACCACGCGAATTACTGCATTATCACTCCGAAGCCTTGTGTTTTTATAGTTCATCCACCAGCTATTTTCCGTTAAACAACGGTGCTATAAATAGCTGTTTATAAAATCAATTTCAGTTGCCTGCACATTGTATACCCTTGCTGTAACTCCGAATATTGTACATCCGGCAGGCATTACGATATGAATAACTGGTCTATAGTTATGGTTGTTTTAATCTGAACAAAACCGATCGCACACCCTATGCAACTAGCATTGTATAGGGTGGTGGTTGGTAAAAAATCAATTGCGCCAAGTGCATCTACAACAAAATTTTCTCACAACCGATAACGAATAACAATTAACGTGTAACGATTAACGGCTAA
>DJFR01000081.1 GCA_002432545.1 Flammeovirgaceae bacterium UBA5867
TTTATGCTGCACCTGGAAATGGCTTACCAGAAAATAGACTCCGTTCAAACGGAGTGTAAATTAAGTCCGGAGACAATATTGATGGGACAACGATTAAGCGAAAGTGATTCCATTGTACGCTTTGTGGATGCGAGTCTCGTGAAGTACGACCAGACGCTAAACCTGCGCAACCTGGAAATTCTAAAGACACTTTTGGAAAGTACGCAACACGATCTGAAACGATACAACGAAAGCTTCAAAACTTCGAATGAGAAGTTAACAAAGTTACGCACGCAGATACGATCGCTGCGAAAAGATTCTGTTTTGAGACAACTATACCGCGATAGTGTAGCCCGGAAAAAATTTATACCGCAGCTAAAGGCTCTGCGTGAGAAGCGAAGATATACCGATAGCATTCTTACGAACAGCCTTTCGACTGTAAACAAATTCAAGACGCAGGCTTCTGCCGGATCAATACAGGCTGCGCAGCTGATGAGTCAATTGAATTACAGGCTAAACATGGCGGGACGAAAAGTTTTTCAAAAGGAACTTAATTACCTATGGGAAACACAGGGACCTGCTTCAGACCGGGAGAATTTTACGCATGCATTTGATGAAGAGCGAAAGGCTTTCAATTTCTATTATAGCAATTCATCGGGCAATCGCTTTATACGATGGCTGCTGGGTATAGCATTTTTATGGTGGGTACTGCGGAATCTTCGTATACTGAAACGTCTTGGGAAAACTGATTCGCTTAAGACGTATGATATTACTTACTTATCGATGCAGCCTATTGCATCAGCATTTGCAGTTATCTTTAGTATAGCTCCATTGTTTGATCTCCAGGCACCAGCGGTATATGTACAGTTTGTACAGCTCTTGTTACTGGTTACACTGACACTACTTTACAGGAAGCAGTGGCCGGCAAAGTTATTCCAGTATTGGATCGGCATCGTAGCTTTATTTATAGCATTCAGTTTTGTCAATCATATACTGGTGCCCTCTTTCCTGCAGCGCTGTTTTATTATCGGGTTGAATGTGGGTGCCATAGCCCTCGGGTTATTATTCCGAAAGGCGCTTCCGAGAGACCATCAACTGGGACGTTTTATTCGTGTTGTATTGATATTGCTCATTGTAATGAATGCTATCGCCATTATTGCCAACATCAGTGGGCGATTAACGCTGGCGAATATGCTCAGCATGACGTCTGTGATCGGCATTACGCAAGTTATAGGTTTATCAGCGTTGGTAAAGATACTGGTGGAAGCTGTGTTGTTGCAGATCCATACGAGTCGCCTGCAACAGTCGTTTGTAAATGTATTTGACCCTGCTCCTATCGTTCGCGATTTCAGAAAGCCGTTACTCGGTGTGGTGTTATTGATATGGCTGGTTGTATTCACCGCCAACCTGAATATATATGATGCAATCTTTTCGGGTATCAGCAATATATTAAACGCACAGCAAAATATAGGGAACACGTCCTTTACTGCGGGAAGTATATTATTGTTCTTCCTCATCATCTGGCTTGCGCATTTCCTGCAGCGTTATATAGGTTATTTCCTGGGAGATATAGGTGATGATGAAGGCGAAGGACTCGCGCACCGTTCACGACTGTTAATGACGAAACTGGTGTTGCTGGGTGCAGGTTATTTACTGGCTGTATCAGCATCCGGACTTCCGGTTGATAAAATTACAATTGTGTTGGGAGCATTAGGTGTTGGTATCGGACTTGGTTTACAAAATATAGTCAACAACTTTGTCTCGGGCATTATCCTGATCTTTGATCGTCCGTTGAAAGTGGGCGATTCGGTTGAAGTAGGCAGTCATGCAGGGCGTGTTAAAGAAATTGGACTTCGCTCAAGCACGCTGGTGACGACCGATGGCGCTGATGTTATTATACCGAATGGTGATGTACTTTCGCAACACATCGTAAACTGGACACTGGGCAACACCTATAAACGGATCGATTTCAATGTTACGCTTACGCTGGATGGCAGGGATAAAGATACGGTGATCAAACAGATCAAAGAGATCGTGAAAACAACCGAAGGTGTTCTCAAGAAACGTGAACCGGCTGTACTCATCGAAAGCGTTAAGGACAACGATATTCAACTGAAGGTATTCTTCTGGTGTGAGGACGTCTATAAGGAAGAACAAACGAAGAGCGAAGTTCGCTACCAGATATATCGCACGCTGAAAGATGCCGGTATAAATTCAAAATAAACTATAGATCTTCCGCAGGTACATTACCTGCGGAAGATTACACAGGTTGTCCACCCAGGACTGCTAAAATCTCCCGGACGTTATCCGGACGAAGTATATAATCCGGAGTTACGTGAGTCATGGCCTGCTGCGGCATATAGGGCACTTCGGCAAAAGCCGGATCCTGCACAATAACACAACCACCTTTCTGCTTCGCGATCTTTAATCCATTAACACCATCGGCATTGGCACCTGAAAGTAATATACAGACCAGGTTTGCACCGTATACATCGGCAGCGCTCTCGAACGTAACATCAATGCTGGGCCTGCTATAATTTATCTTCTCGGAATCATCCAGTGTAAAGGTATAGTCCTTCTCAATGAGCACATGGTAATCGGCTGGCGCGATATAAAACACGTTCGGAGATATACCAGCCTTATCTTCAATCTCACTTACTTCAAAGCAGGTACGTGTCGAGAGGACTTCGATCAGTGTAGTATCATCTGACGATTTACGGTGAAACACGGTAACCACCGGCACCTGTAATTTCACATCCAGGTGTGGAAGAATTTTCAACACCATGGAAAGACTGCCGGCTGATCCGCCAATCACGATGAGCCGTGGTGTAGTTTGTAATAACGGTTTATCTTCCATATATATACCTTCTTACTCTACAACTTTGCGCCAGATCTTTTCCCTGTTTTCAAGCTGTTTATACTTGCTGCTGATGGCAGAAAACTTCAGGCTTTCCTTGGCACCCAACGCCAGGAAACCAAGTTTCTCGAGGCTGTCATCAAACAAGGTCAGCACGCGGTCCTGCAATTCCTTATCAAAGTATATCATCACATTACGGCACATGATGAGTTGAAATTCGTTGAACGACCCATCTGATACCAGGTTGTGCGTTGAAAGAATGATCTTACTGCCTAACGCCTCATCAAACTTCACCACATTATAAAGCGCTGTATAGTATGACGAGAAATCCTTCTTGCCACCGGACTGAATATAGTTTTCCGAATACTGTTTCATCATACTAAGCGGAAATATACCGTCACGCACATTGGCAAGTACCGCGGGGTTAATATCCGTTGCATATAGTAATGACTTATGTAACAGGTTTGCTTCTTTAAGCAAGATGGCCATGGAGTATACTTCCTCTCCCGTAGAGCAGCCTGCATGCCAGATGCGGATCAAGGGCCATGTTGCCAACACCGGCAATACTTGTTCGCGTACGGTTTTATAAAACGTAACATCGCGAAACATCTCCGTTACATTTACTGTGATCTCTTCGATGAAACGCTGAAGGTACTCGGGCTCCGCACGAAGTTTATACCGAAACTCGGCAAAACTCAAAAACTTGTCATGCAACACCAGCCGGTTCATTCGTCTTTTGAGAGAAGCTTTTGAGTAACTGGTAAAATCATATCCATGGATCATCAACAGATCATCCAGAATTATTTCCAGCTCTGCATCGGTTATCTGTATTGAAACTTCTTCCTCCATATCAGTTCAGGTAACGTTGAAGATATTCTGACAACGCATCGACATCTACCGGCTTTGAAAGATAGTCGTTAGCTCCTGCCGCCAGGCATTTTTCTTCATCGCCCAGCATGGCTTGTGCGGTAACGGCAATTACCGGCATCGCTTTATATTTACCTTCGCGTATCCTGGCCAGCAACTCATAGCCATCCATTTCCGGCATCATCATATCCAGCAGTATAATGCCGATCGAATCGTCTTTGTCCAGCATAGATAGTCCTTCATGCGGATCAGTTGTCGAGATACATATATACCCCATGGATTTCAATACCGCACGGAGTGCAAATATATTCCGGCTGTCATCGTCAATGATCAATATGGTTTGTTTCGATGCCATGCTCAATAGCGAATACGTTTCTCATACATCCAGACACGCAGTAATGATAAAAGCTGATCGATATCTACCGGCTTGGTAATATAGTCGGAAGCTCCTGCGTTTATACATTTAATCCGGTCGCCCATCATCGCTTTGGCCGTTACGGCAATGATCGGTAATTCCTTGAAGCGCGGATTTTTACGAATGATCGATGTGGACTCATAACCATCCATCTCCGGCATCATCATATCCATCAAAACTATATCAACGTCCGGATTGTTGTCCAATTGCTTCAACGCATCCTTACCATCTACAGCCGTGAGCACTTTCATCTGGTAATTTTCAAGCGCCTTCGTCAGCGAGAATATATTTCGAATATCATCGTCCACTACCAGCACAGTCTTGTCGCGGAGTACATCGGTTAACGCACCGAGCTTGTGGTATCGTGTCGTATTACGAACAGGCTCGTCATGCTTCTCCATCAGGTGCAGGAACAGCGATACTTCATCAATAATCCGTTTATAGGAATGCGCTGTTTTTACCACAATCGAATCTGCATATTGTCTTATCTTCAACTCTTCGGCTTGCGACAGGCTCTTCCCCGTAAAGATGATGATCGGTAAATTTTCGAGCCCGGGAGTTTTCTTAACTCCTTCCAGTGTATCGTATGCCTTTTGATCGGGCACACCCATATCGAGAATCACACAATCTACCTGGTTACTTTGTAACAACCCTATTGCATCGTTTACTTCGCTGCGAGTCTCCAGGTTTATATCAAATGTACTGAGGAAGTATGCGAGCGCTTTTGCATGCTTTGCATTCTCCTCGACAATCAATACTTTCTTGGGATGATTGGTGAGAACATACTCGATCTTCTGGAAGACATCCTGCAGCTTCTCGAATGCTACAGGTTTATTAATGAAGTCAACAGCACCTTTCAACAGACTCTCGCTCTTTACTTCGTACGATGACATGATATGTACGGGTATATGGCGTGTCTTCGGATTGCTCTTCAACTCTTCCATTACCTCCCANNCGCTTGCGCGTATAGTCAAGCAGTGATTTGGCAAAGTTTACATCGTCTTCTACAATGAGCATTACCTTATCGCCTGGTTGCACCATAGCGCGATCGTCTGGTATACCGGGTGGTATTTCAGTACTGATATATTTACCAATCGGAGGAAGTGGTTTCATCAACTCATCTTCTGCAGCAAGCGGTTTAGGCACTTCGAGTTCTATCGGTTCAGGTTTGGGAACAGACTCTTTGGACACCGGTATATATATCGTAAACTCACTTCCCTGGTCTGCTTCGCTCTTCACTGTAATCTCTCCACCCAATAGCCTTGTAAGTTCACGGCTGATTGAAAGTCCTAAACCGGTACCTCCGAATTTTCTGCGCGTAGAACCATCGGCCTGCTGAAACGCTTCAAAGATCAACACCTGCTTATCACGTGGTATACCGATGCCGGTATCTTTTACTGTAAAGCGGAGACGCGATGAATTTTTCTCCTCACGTGCTACCTCCAGCGTTACGGATCCCTGCGAAGTAAATTTCACGGCATTGGACAACAGGTTTTTGATGATCTGCTCCAATCGTAATTTATCGGTCTCCATCGTCTCGGGCACATGGGCAGCAAGGTTCGTGTGGAATACTATATTTTTCTCCTGCGCCATCGGGTTAAACAGTGCCGTCATATCGTGCAGAATCTCCGGTATCGATATTACCTGGTATTCCAGTTGCATTTTACCGGCTTCTATTTTTGAGAGATCCAGGATCTCATCAATCAACGTTAGCAATCCTTTACCCGAACTTTGAATGACGCGTGCATACTCTACCTGTTCTTCCGTGAGATTACTTTCTTTGTTCTCTGACATGAGTCGTGAGAGTAGCAGAATGGAATTCAATGGCGTACGCAACTCGTGCGACATGTTCGCCAGAAATTCTGATTTATAGCGTGTACTTTGTGTGAGCTGGTCGGCTTTCGTTTGTATCTCTACATTTCGCTCGGAGATAAGCTGATTACGTTCTTCGAGCAGGCGGCTTCGTTCGGCAAGCTCTTCATTCGCCTGCTTTAGTTCCTCCTGTTGTACTTTCAATTCTTCTTCGGAAGCCTGCAGTTTCTCGGCCTGTACTTCAAGCTCGCTGTTCATGTTTTCAAGCTCGTTGTGTTGTGCCTTCAGTTCTTCCGCCTGCGATTGTGTCTCTTCCAGCAACTCTTCCAGCTTGCGCCTGTTCTGTGCCATGGATATAGCTATACCGATGGAGTAAGCTGCACTGTTGAAGAATTCTATATCGCGCTTCGTAAACGCCTGCATACTACCAAACTCGATAACACCCTTCAACGTGCGACCATCAAAGACAGGCACGCCCAAAATATGTGCTGGTCTTACTTCACCGGTTGCATAACTTACATATATACTTTCTACCGGTACATCTTTCAGCTCTACTGTTTTTTGTGATATAGCCACTTGTCCGATGAGACCTTCGCCTGGCATAAACGTTGTGCGGCCTGCCGGTGGTATATAGGCATAACCTGCGCTAAAACGGAGTTCTTTTCCTTCGGCAAGGTAGATCGCTCCTACCGGGCAGCCGGCATAGCTCGCCATAAACTCAATGGCCTCGCGTGTCAGAGTCGTTACATCTTTTTCACCGATCATGAGGTTGTTCAGATTAACGATACCACTTTGCTTCCACTCGGTTTCAGACAATAATGTAAAAGAGTATTCTAATGACTCCGCCATTTTGTTGAGTGATCCCGCTACACTTCCCAAAGCATCGCTCTCTTCATCATGTACCCGAACGGTATAATTTCCGGCTGATATATTATTAGCTATACTGCGTATGATTCCGATCCTGCGGGTAATGTCTTCATCCTTCTGCTCTAACTCCCGCTGCAATTTCCCACGCTCGGTAAAGTCGGCTTGTACACGTGCATAAAAACTTATCGTGATTAGCATCGCCAGTCCGGCTGCTGCTATAATAAGTATAGGTGTATTAGCCGCAAACTCATTCATGCTGGATGTTCGCTCGGTCAGCAGTTGTGTCTCCCGCGCTTCCATCGTTCTGGCTATAGCACGAATCTCTTCCATAATCATGCGGCCTTCAACCAGCAAGCCTTCATTTACAGCATCGTTGTTCTTTTTATTATCTATACCTTTACGGATATAGTCGAGTCTTTTTTCTACGAGACTACTCAGTCGTTCTAGGCTTGCCTGTTGCTCCGGATTATCAAGTGTCAGCATCTTCACTTCCTTCAGTCTCGAGCCTATGCTGCCTTGCGCACGTTGCCACGGCCCGAGGAAATCATCGTTGCCTGTAAGCAGGTATCCACGCTGCCCGGTCTCGGCATCGATCAATGCTGTATTCAGATCGTTGAGCTTGATGATGACTTCATTGGTATGCCGAACAAGACTAGCACTCTCCAGCAAATTCCGGATGCTGATGTAGGATGCAGACGAACTGGCAATCAGAATGATCAGCGAAGCACCAAAGCCGATCAAAAGATTTCGTTTAAAATTATTCATGCGTTATGTGCGAGTAGAAGTATATCTATGATATTCATGCCGGTGTAGTGATAACAGTCGTAGCACTGGTTTGTCGTACCGGCAGAACAATTGTGAATTCCGTACCTATATTTTCCTGGCTCTTTACGGTGATCAATCCGTTGTGGCGGTCGATCACTTTTTTAACAATCGATAAACCGATTCCCATTCCCTCATATATACCCCGTGGATTAAGTCGTTGAAATATTTCAAAGATCTTGTCTTTATACTTTTCATTGAATCCTATACCGGCATCGCGAACTACGATGCGGCAATAATCACCGTCTGCTGCTGCCGGAGCATCAATTGATTTTACAGCAATGCGTTCGGCATGTATATATATTTCGCAGGTAGCGCACTCCTGTGAAAATTTGATGGAATTGCTGATCAGGTTCTGAAACATTTGTCGTATTTGAAAAGGCAGTGTCTCAATTTCAGGCATGTCTCCGAGGTATATCTGTGCATTCGATGATTTGATCTTCAACTCCATGTCGTTGAGCACATCGTGCAGCACAATCTTCAGATCGGTAGGTACAAACACTTCATCCTGGCGAATGCTGGAATAGTCCAGCAGACTGGCAACGAGTTTACGCAAGCGCTCTGCCGACAACACAATCTTCTCCAGGAAGGATCGTGCCTTTTCATCCTCCGGTCGATGCTTCGTGAGTACAATGTTGCTGAACGTTTGAATCTTGCGCAGCGGCTCCTGCAGATCGTGTGATGCTATAAATGCGAACTGCTGCAGCTCCCGGTTGCTTTCTTCGAGACGCAGGTTCATACTGCGCAGCTGCAGTGTTCTTTCTTCCACGCGCTTCTCCAGCAACTGCGAAGCCATCTTCTGTTCGTGTATATCGGTAAATATACCCACCCATTTAAGTATGATTCCATCCTTCCATACCGGGGTGAGGTGCAACATATGAAACCTGAATATACCTTCCATCAGTGACCTGATCGTTACTTCGTACTGCTGTTGTACGGTGGTGCCGATCGCCTGCTCAATGCAGGCCTGGATGGAGAGACCTTCCGTAATTGGAAATATATTCTTCCCGCTGCTATACGAGTACCAGTGCTGGTTTACATATTCAACTGAACCATCGGCCCTTGTTGTAAAGGCAATCTGCGGAATAGACTCCAGTATTGATTTCAACTCCTCAACATTTTCCTGGAGCAGTTGCTCGGCTTTATTCTTTTGCTCGATCTCTTCCCGAAGTGATCGTTCCATAGCATTGAGCTGGCGGGTCTGCTCAGAAAGCCTGTAGAAGGTCTTAACCTTGAGTAACAGGATGTCGGGATCAAACGGCTTGGTTACATAATCAATACCGCCCGAGGTATAGCCTTTCGTAATGAACTTTTTATGTGTATTGACTGCCGACAGAAAAATGATGGGAATATCTTTGGACTTGCTATAGCCGGATATAGCTTCGGCTACTTCGAAGCCGTCCATCTCCGGCATCTGCACATCGAGAATGATAAGTGCGTATGAATTCTTGAGTATCTTTTTTAATGCCTCTTCACCAGAAGATGCTGTGTCGACCTCAAAGTTATGAATAGAGAGCAGAGACTTTAGTGCAAAGATGTTCTCTGGCTTGTCATCAACAATCAGTATCATTTGTAGGGCTCCGGGTCAAACTGCGAAAGAAGAAATAAGTTTTGACATTAAAAGCCCTTTCGTCAAAAACTTATACGGGCATGAATTTTTACAGACAAAAAAAATGCAGATTCTCGTGTATTGTCCCAAAGATTTGAACAGGACACAGAATCTGCAAGTACAAATGATCAAACTATTTCTTCATCACCTTGCCGGTAAGCTGCTGCCCTGTGCTGGTCGTAACGCGCAGCAGGTACAAGCCCGTGGCAAGGTGTGCTACGGCAATCTCATCGTTTGACACGACTATCTTTTGCTCCACGCCTTTCGTATCGAACAACTTCACTTCGCGCACGCGGCCCGATGCGAGCTCTATACGAAACGCGTTATCCGTTGGATTAGGATGGATACCTGCTCCTGGGATTAATTCTTCTATTCCCGTAACTGGTACTTCTTTCAGTGGTACATCTGTAAAGAGTTTATAGGCTCCCGCCTGCAACAACATCGGAAGTGTAGCACTCGTCACCAGCACGGGTTTACCATCATTATAGTAATCGTACCAGGTACCCGTGTGGGGGAAAGCTATATTTACCGTCTTGGTCGTAAGCTCAAAATTAACGGCAAGCTGCACGTTCATCTCCGAAGCATTTGCCGGTGTTGCCGTATAGGGGCTATTTCTGAGCGTAACTTGTTTTACCAGCGATATGCCGCCCGTGATCGCTGCGGTGCCTTCCGTAAATACATCGTACGTGTTTCGCAGGGTAATTAATTCCTTTGTGTGATCAAACAATGCAGCGTGCAGCGGATCATCAAGGTATTCCCACTTAACAGGTTTTGCTGATACGCGGCAATCATCGCTTATTGTCCCGTCCGGACAACGATTTATACTTTCATCATAGCCCATCTCTCCAAACTGCCACAGCATTTTCGGGCCGGGTATAGTATAGAAAAGCAGTGATGCAGCCTTGACACGTTCCAATGCCGTGGCTTCAGTTTTAACGTTGTATGATCCGGATGAACTTCCGTACTGAAGATTTTTAAACATCAGTCGTTCTTCATCATGACTTTCCATATAGCCTACTAAATGCGGCACGGTCCAGTTCCGATTGGTATAATATATACCATTGATATCAGAGCCTGTTCCATAGCCCATTGCATTTTGGCCGTAAGCGTAATTCAGATTTCCCCACAGCATCATCCCCTTTCCTTCCGCTGCGCGATACTCTGCAAGCTCCTTCTCTTCATCATTGACAGAAAGATGCTCGAGTATAACATAGGCATCCGGACTATGCGACCATATTTTATCGGCCATACGTTTTAATATAGCTATACGCGAAGCATCGTATGCTGACCACGCATCTACATTGTCAGGGTTGTTTGTTTGGGTAAATCCTTTTGAAAGATCGAACCGGAAGCCATCGACTTTATATTCATGCAACCAGTAATAGTTTACTGTGTCCAGATACTTTTTGGTATAGCTGCTCTCGTGGTTCATATCATAGAATACATTGAATGGATGCCTGGCATTGGTATTAAACCATTTGTTGCTGGCCGTTGGTTTGCCTGCCCCGAAGTCAAAATCCATCATAACGTATGCGTTTGGCATATCCTGGTGGTTCATGGCTATATCAAGTATAACCGCCATACCTTCTGCGTGACAGCGATCGACAAATTCTTTCAGCTTGTCTTTCGGACCATAGTATTTATCGGGCGCAAACATGAANNGCATTTGCACCGAGGCGTTTAAAGTAGCCAATGGTATCGATCAGGTTTTGATAGCTACGCTCATCGCTGCTGAAAAAATCGCGAACGAGCAATTCATATACAATGAGCTTCTCTTTTGCCGGCCGTTCATAATTCGTGGTTTGCCACGTATAGGCTACCTGCCCGGTTTGAAAAACGGCTACGCGATTGAAATACCATTGTGAATGAAGCGCATCGGTCGGAAATGTTTTCAGGTTCGGGTACACAGTTGCCGGTATATATTGATCATCCGGGTCGAGTATTTTATCGGCATACGGATCGGCAATCCACACGCTTTCCTCTACCAGGTAATGATAGGCATACTCCTGCCCTGCTGTGAGCCCGGTGAGTTCAATCCAGAAATGCTCGCCATCTTTTTTCATCAGGTATGCGGGCTCTATTTTCCAATCATTGAAATCACCACGGATATATACCGATGATTTGCCGGGCGCCCATAAGCTTAACACCACTTTTGTGGGATCGCTGCCATAATTTATACCATCTATTATGCCTGCGGGTCTGGCCGCATTTACAGTAGCTTTTCTAACCGTATATTCAAATGATATAGTCTTTACTTCCTCACCATTGTCAGCCGTGATTACAGCCTGATAAGTACCTGATGCTTCTGTTACGTTGTGCGTATAGCTCAGCGTTGTAGCATCCGTAGCCGTGGCCACCGTTACGTTGTTCATCTTTAACACGAGGTCGGCCGCTTCTGATACATTTACCGTTACAGGAAGTTGTTCGCCCTGATTTTTGAAAAGCGGGAATTTAGAGGGTGTTGCTAATGAGACAATGAAATTATCGGGTGTAGCAATGTCCAAAATATAGTCTGGCGTCTTTCCTCCGGCCCAGTCTGTTGCCTTCAGCAGAAACCCCATACGTGTTATTTCAGCGGCAGGCTTGTTGAAAAATGTAGCAGGCGTAAGTATAACCTGGTATTTATTGGTAGTGATCCGGTATGCCTTTGCTGCGCTCTGTGCCGATGTAGCCGGATTCACATTGGTTGGAGCATCACATGATGATGAGCAATCCGGAAGCCACGCCCATATATATATTGGATTCGTTGTGTTGTTCCAGTTAAAATCCTGCAGTGCTGTGCCGGTTACATCAACTGTAATCGTAACGGGTTGATCGGCTACCGGAAATACCGGGCTTGTTGTTACCTGCGCTACACCAAACCTTGCAGCGACTATCAATCCCACCAGAAAAATCAATTTCTTCATAAGCATTCATGAAATGCAAATAGCGTGAAGCAATTACTCCACGCTACGTTGCTGTTTAGGTTATTGAATTATTGAGGTGTTACAGTATAGGTATATCCGTTCACGGGATCGAGTATCATCTCGACAACGTAATCGCCTTCGGCTGCGATCAACATGTTGGTACCTGCTCCCGGCTCGAGTTTACCATCGCGGCCATCGTCACCGAAATTTATAGTCCACGCATCATTTGCACGGAATTTATACTCTCCTGCATACAAATGCATAGTTACCCGCCAGGTATAGCTGTCCCAATCACCATCAAAGGTCATGTCAGTATCAGCGTTCCATCCTGCATCGTTACCAGTACGTGCAAAACCAACCAGTCCCCAGTTTGTTTTTTCCACAGTATAGGAACTCGTTGTAAAATCAACTGAAATACGATAGAAGCCATCGGTTGCTACGGTAATGTTAGACTCTCCTTCCTGCAGAAGTTTACCATCATCTCCCTTACCCCAATCACCCGGCCAGTCTTTGGTTTGCAACAACTTAAAGCCATTGCCATCACCACTTACAACTTTCAGGTAAGCATATATTTCAAATTTACCATCGGCAGTTTTTCTGAAGGGTATAGCACTGCCGGGCTCCCATGCTATAGAGGTTGATCCTCCCACCAGGTATAG
>DJFR01000045.1 GCA_002432545.1 Flammeovirgaceae bacterium UBA5867
ATTTAAATGTATTAATCAAAATCTTTAGGCATATGAATACGAAAACTGCATTTTCCGAACTTCAATTAGGTACTATATCACTGAATAACCGCCTGGTAATGGCCCCGATGACACGCAGCCGGGCTCTTGATAACAAGCCTAACAAATTGGTGGCAACCTATTATGAACAACGTGCNNTGATGGCAACGTATTATGAGCAACGCGCTTCCGCGGGACTGATCATATCAGAAGGTGTTTCGCCTTCACCCAACGGTTTGGGCTATGCGCGCATGCCGGGTATATTTTCAGAAGGACAGGTAGATGCCTGGAAACAAGTAACAGCAGCCGTACACCGCAGAGGCGGAAAAATATTTGCGCAGTTAATGCACGCAGGCCGCATGGCACACGGACTTAATTTACCGAAAGGTGCACGCGTACTCGCACCTTCTCCTATCGCTGCGGATGGACATATATGGACTGACCAGGAAGGAAAAAAAGAATTGCCAATACCGCAGGGAATGAGTGCGGGACAAGTAGAAGAAGTTATTGTTGAATTTATAACGGCTGCCCTGAATGCCGTTGAAGCAGGCTTTGATGGAATAGAACTACATGCTGCCAACGGATATTTACTCGAACAGTTTTTATCACCTCACACCAACAGGCGCACCGATAATTATGGCGGAAGCATTGAGAAACGCAGTAGGCTGTTGCTCGAAATTGCAGAAGCTGTAGGAGATGCTATCGGCAGAGACAAAGTGGGCGTACGTATATCTCCATATGGTGTAGCGGGCGATATGCCAAACTATCCGGAAATCGATGCAACCTATACATATATAGCTACGAAATTAAATGAGCTTGGTATAGCGTATATACACATTGCTGATCACAGTGCCGGTGGTGCACCCGAAGTTCCGCTGACATTGAAGCGCACCATTCGCGAACAGTTTACAAACACCCTTATTCTTTCCGGTGGATATACTATATCCCGCGCAGAAGAAGATCTCATATCAGGCATTGCAGACCTGGTAGCGTTTGGTAAACCGTTTATCAGCAACCCGGATTTAGTAGAGCGCCTTCGCAAAGGATTTCCGCTCAATATAAAACTTGATGCGAGTACCCTATATTCTTCAAACGCAAAAGGCTATACCGATTACCCGGTGTTTGAAGAGGAAATGGTCAATGCGTGATCAACGATAGAAACCTACTTTTAAAAACTATATAATTTATGTCAGTTAAAATCAAATCTGTGGCAGTAATTGCTGCGCGCGTTGTGTTGGGACTAATCTATTTTGTTTTCGGTCTCAATTTCTTCCTACACTTTATACCGATGAACGGACCAACACCGAGTCCGCAAGCTGAAGCCTTTACTACCGGGTTGTTTCAGTCAGGATATTTCTTTCCTTTTCTGAAAGGACTAGAGGTTATATTCGGAGCCTTGTTACTGGCTGGTGTATTTGTTCCGCTGTCGTTAGTGGTATTGGTGCCGGTAAGTTTAAATATACTACTGTTCCACGCATACCTCGCACCCGAAGGAACAGCCATGGGCGTTGTTATACTGCTCCTCAACTTGTTCCTCGCATGGGCGTATCGCAGTGCCTTTAAACCACTGCTCGCCACAAAAACACCGGCAAGCCTCTAAGCCGCACACATTTTTCATATATATATATATATCCGGTATCGCAAACCACGGTCTGCGATACCATTTTTATTATATATACCCAAAAAACTTTCGGACTTCCCGACTAAAAGACTTTCTTACTTCTTACATCTTACTCTTCCCCACCTCCCCTAAATGCGTAAACCTGAACCCGCTCTCATACTTCAATCCATATCCCAGCATCCGGTCCATCGTAGCGTGTGAAAACAGTATCAGCCCGGTAAATTCGATGGCTATATTTCCTGCAAAGTATCCGGCCAGCCATACCACAACTGCAAGCGCACGGTGATGAACAAGATTATAAAGCCTGGCACCTGTTCGTGCATTATGTATATAACCAACCATACTGAGGTCGGGTAATAAAATGCAACCGGCAAACCACCACCAGCTTAATCCCAGAAAGTTAAACAACACCAGCGTTGCTAAAAACATAACGAATTCTTCGAGTTGGATAAGTTTTTTCATGCGCGATAAAATAGAATAAACAGTATAAGGTGTATGGTTGTAAAGTAGCAGATTCTGCAGGTTCCATAAAAATTTTAAATCTTTTAAAAACTTGTTGACATACGGTTGTCATGAGCCGGGTGTTGCTTTATGGAAAAATCAAACCGTATGCGATCCATTCATCAACAAGTAGAAATTAACTGGCCGGTGCGGGCGCTGTTTAACTACGTGTCCGACATCAGTAACAATGCATCGTGGCAGCAACGTGTTGAAGACACGGAATGGCTGGACGCCAGACGCAATACATCAGGTGCCCGGTTCAGGGAAGTACATGCCAACGGTAAGTCTCACGCAGTATGCGAGATAGCTGAGTTTATTCCATACCAGAAGCGATCGGTGGTTATGCGGAACAAGTCATTTCATTCAACCTATACATTTGAGTTTGAGCCTTGCCATGCCGGTACGGTTATGAAAGTTACCGTGCAGGCTCGTGCACGCGGGTTGTATAAATTACTTGATCCGTTTGTTACAAATCGATTTCTCGAAGAGCGGTCGCGCGATATTTTCCGGTTGAAAGAAATGCTCGAAGTTGAAGATTAATCAAATTTCTTTTTTGCTGATGACACAGGGCTGTCATATACCGATCGTTGATTTACATAAAAAAATATTCTTCACCCTCTTACCAATATCACTATGAAAATAAAAGAAGTTAAACCAATCAATTTCCTGTTCTTCCGTGCTGAGACAAAAATAGAAGAGTTGCATGCATTTTTACCCATTGGTCAGCAACTCTTTCAGGAAGCAGTAAAGCAACAGCTTAGCATTACCGGCCCCGTGCACTGGCATTACTATGGATTTACAGGCGATGAAAGTAAATCGTTTACTCTCGAGATTGCGTTGCCGGTAGCCGATGTTCCGCATGATTATGATGGCGCGTTTCATTTTAAACGAACCGAAGCTTTCAAATGCGCTACCATGGAGCATGAAGGTGCGTGGAATCTGATGCCACAAAGTTATGGGAAGCTCATGCAATATATAGCGGAGAATAAACTCACACCACAAGCTGTGAATCGCGAGATATATGTGAATGTTGACTTTCAATACCCGGATGCAAATGCCGTAGAGATACAAGTTGGTGTTCAGTAATTGAACACCACGTTTATACCTGTTAAACTATACACCTTGAAAAATCAAACTATGAAAAAGATAATCATCCTGATCGGTATACTGGTCGGTCTTACCGCTATATTCATAGCGTACTCGGCCGAGGGAAAACGATTGCTGGAGACTGCTCTGAAAATAGAATCACAAAATATACCATTGGTGTACTGGCAGTAATATACAAAGGGTGTATGTGAACGAATCAATATATATAATTCAATTTAAAGACATAAGTATATACCGAAGATGAGAAAGATAACTTTAGGACTTGCTGTTACGCTGGATGGATATATAGAAGGTCCCAACGGTGAATATGATTGGTGCTTTACCGACCAGGACTATGGTATGACCGATTTTATGGAAAGTGTTGATGCTATATTTTACGGCCGGAAGAGTTTTGAAATGGCCGGTGGAAATATATATCCAACCAAAAAGGCGTATGTATTCTCCAATTCTTTGAAGACAGCACCGGAAGGAGCAGAGCTTATAGCCGGAGATGTTATTCAGTCTGTAAAAGAAATTAAACAACAGCCCGGTAAAAATATATGGTTGTTTGGTGGTGCGAGTCTTACAACCGCATTCATTAATGCAGACCTGGTGGATGAACTGTGGTTGTCGGTACATCCGATCTTGCTGGGCAGTGGTAAACTTTTATTTCAGGATATAGAAGGTCGCAAGCATCTCCGTCTCCAGAAAACAAAGCAATATGAAACCGGACTGGTATCATTGTGGTATACCCGTGCGGAACAAACCGGGAAGTAATTTTCCGGGTGATGTTTTGGTTTAACAGTATTTTGTTACTTTGAGATAAACCAGAACCGATGGAGCATCAACAACTGATCGAGCAATTTTATACCGCGTTTCAAAACCGCGATTATACCACGATGCAAAGCTGCTACCATGCAGACGCTATATTTCACGACCCGGTATTCCAGAACCTTGATGCGAACCAGGTACGTGCCATGTGGCAAATGCTGTTAACCTCTGCCAAAGATCTGAAAGTATCGTTCGATACGATACAGACTTCAGGCAATACAGGGTCATGCAACTGGCAGGCGTGGTATACTTTTTCTAAAACCGGCCGGCCGGTTCATAATATTATTCAGACATCGTTCGAGTTTAAAGATGGTAAGATATTCCGCCATCGCGATTCATTTGATCTCTGGCGCTGGTCGCGGCAGGCACTCGGTGCTTCCGGTTTGTTGCTGGGATGGAGCCCCGTTGTACAGAATAAGATCCGCGACAACGCAGATGCTGCTCTTCAAAAATATATAGCAAGCCGCTAGCACGCTAGCATACCGATCGTTATTTCATTTTTCGGATAGCAATCCTTTCTTCGTAACTTTGTACTTATGGAGTTGGAAGAAAAGGTACGGGCGGTAGAGGAAGTCTTTGAAAAGCTTGATCGTGAGATTGCTTCATTTCAATCCTGGTCAGGACTTCATTGCGCGTGGGGCTGCGGTAAATGTTGCTATAAAGCCGATATTGAGGCTACCGTTCTTGAGTTTCTTCCGTTCGCACATTACCTATATCAGCAAGACCTGGCCTATACGTGGTTTGAAAAATTACAGGCAGACGATTCTTCTCTTTGCTTGATATTGAACCCCACACAGGCAGGTGCCGGTTTGTGTTCTGAGTATAAACACCGCGGATTGATCTGCAGGTTGTTCGGATATTCTGCACGAACCAATAAATATGGTAAACGCGAACTTGTTACCTGCCAGATCATCAAGACCGAGCAGGCCGGTAATTATCAGCAGGCATCGGTAAAGATTGAAGAAGATGAGGGAGAATTGCCGGTAATGAGTCATTACTACATGCAGCTGCATGCTATTGATTTTGAGTTGGCACGAGATTTTTTCCCGATCAACCAGGCCATGAAGCGGGCAATTGAAGTTATATTGCATTACTATGCATACAGATCGTAGCATATCTATCCGAAGCGTATTGTTATCAGTGCTTTTACTGTTATGTACAACAGCACTGGTTGCTCAGGTTAGTGACTCTTCCAGTACAAAGCCTTTTCAATACTATTGGACGAAACCGCGACTCGTGCCCAAGCTCGGTGTGGGTGTACAAGACAGAGCATTCTTTGAAGCGGGCATATACTGGCAGAACATCTACAAGCATCCGCTTAGTCTGGCATCGAAAGGACCATACTGTACCATNNGGTATATTAGGAGTTGCTGCAGACATGACTTACTTCTTTGATCGTAACTATAATGATGCAGGGCATGATCGGAAGTCATTGGTATTTACACCAAAAGTCGGGTTGACTATTCTGGGGTTTGCTGATTTCTTTTACGGGTATCAAATACCTCTTTCTGATGTGGAGATCACTACGATATACCGGAACCGTTTCTCGCTTGTATTTAATCTCAACCGCGATTACTTCAACCTGAAGGAAGCTCCCCGCAGAAAATCAAAATAGAATCCCTGTTATTACTTTTTCAATAAAGCCGTCCGCTATAGTTACGAACGAAGGCAACAACTTCGGTTGTTGATTGATATAGGATGAAAGCTCGGGTGACTGTCGGCTCATGAAGGCGAAGAGAACAATGATTGCCAACGCCACGATGATGCCGATGATTAAAGTAAGCTCACGATATGTAAAACGCTTTTGCACGCCATTGCTCTTTGCCAACGGTGTGCCAGAGGTAAAAAACCGCTTTTTGGTCTGATCCTTGATATGTAGCACATTATGTTGTTCACTTGCGAACATGGTGTCATCGTGTTTTCGTACAGAGATTACCGGCTTTACCGGAAAAGGTTACTACCAGTCGCCTGTAAATGATTAAGCGAAGGCAGAGATTTATTTAATCACTAAATTTGTTAGCAACCAAGGCATAGGATTACAGCGTATGAAGAAAATATTAATAGCGGCAACAGCTTTGATCGGTGTGATGATGATTACGTCCATGACGTTGATCGGGCGATCAGGAGCAACCGAAGAAGGTCCGGTAAAATGGATGACCTTTGAAGAAGCGTTGGAAAAATCAAAGAAAACCAAGCGCCCCATCTTTATCGATGTTTATACCGACTGGTGTGGCTGGTGTAAAGTAATGGACAAGAATACGTTTAGCGATCCGAAAGTAGCGCAGTTACTGAACGAGAAGTTCTATGCCGTAAAATTCAATGGCGAGCAAAAAGAAGATGTCGTGTTCAACGGCACCACGTTCAAGTTTGTGCCCAGCGGAAGAAACGGATATCATCAACTCGCAGCAGCGTTGCTGAACAATCAGTTAAGCTACCCGACCGTTGTATTTCTTGATGAAGATTTTAAAATGATTCAACCACTGCCAGGCTATCGGCAGGCTCCCGAATTTCACAAGATCGCCCAGTACATTGGCGAAGGTCATTATAAAAATGTGAAGTGGGAAGATTGGCAAACGAAGTATAAATCTCCGTTNNTTTTATAGCGTGTTGATCTGCGTTAGTCTTTCTTCTCTTCCTTTTTTACTTTAAGGAAGTCCACATAGCCGAGTGCAGCAGCAAAGCCTACGATTACAGCTACGATCGCGATGAAAATATTAGCTCCGTCTCCAATAAACTGTTGAAACATGGTAGTAGTTGTTTAACGGCAACAAAGGTATGTGTTGAACCCTAACCATGAAAGGATTTATGTTTAAAAAATTAACGTGCGCGAAACGATTTTGACCCTCAGCAAGTTTCGCCCCGCACACAACAGAAAACCATAAAATTCAATCGGTAGCACTACGACAAGTCAGCACAGATTTAGATGTCTTATTCTATATCTCTTCTCCCAACGGATTCCAACCTCTAAACTTTCGCGTATTCCCGGTCTGGCTTCCGGACTTATTTAACTTTCAGACTTTTCCGACTTCCGGACTATTTTAACTTCCCGACTTTTAAACCCTCCTGATCCTTCTCCTGTGGAAATAAAAATTCAACGCACCCAACACCACGAGTCCTGCTAAAATGAAAAGCACAATGAACAGGCGGCTGTTACGAAGTTCAAGTTTGGTGATCTCACCCTGCTGCTTAAGCAGATCGTATTCTTTATCTTTTTGCTGAAACTCCATGATCATTTCCATCTGTGCGATGTTCCGGGTACTTTCTTCACCGTAGATCTTTTCGCGGGTCTCGTCATATTTTAGCTGGGCATCATACGCTTCTTTCCACTTGCCGAGGTTCGAATAATTTTCAGCAATGGTTTTGTAAATAGTAGGATGGAACGCGTATGCCTGCAGTTCGTTGGAGAGCAGCAGTGCTTCATCCAGGTATATTTGTGCTGGCTTGGGTTGCTTGGCCTTGGTATAGGTAATGCCCAGGTTTATAATAATGTTAAGTGCTCCAAGCTTGTTGTTGCTTTTGCGTTCAAGTTCCAGTGCCTTCTCATAATTCTCTACAGCACGCTGATAATTATTCTGGCGGAAGTATAGATTGCCCATGTTCATCAGCGGGTCTGCATATATAGTACCTTTCTTCTCGCTCAACTGGTATGCCTGCGAGAAATAGCTCATCGCTTTTTCATACAGTTGAATTTCGCTGTGCAGGTTTCCCAGGTTGTTCATCGAGCGAATGATCTTGTCTTCATCCTTCATCTCCACGAACAATGCATACGATGATTCCATATACTTCATGGCCTGCCCGTAATCTTTCTTCATGGAATAGATAGTCGCTATATTACTCTTCGTAGTAGCTATACCTTCTTTGTTGTTCAGTGATTCATAGATGCGCAGCGAAGTAAGGTAATACTCCAGCGCCTTATCCAGTGCGCCTTGTGTTTTATAGGCTATACCCAGGTTGTTATAGGCTGCTGCCTGACCTTTTTTATCGTTGATCTCCGTAGCAAGGTTTAATGCTTCGCGCGCATACCCCACAGCGCGGGCCGGGTCTTTATCATGGTAGGCTCTGAAAAACTCATTGAGAGCCTTTACTTTATATTGATTTTTGGCGGTATCGAGAGCAGTTTGCAGACTGTCAGACTGTGCCCATCCAGACAGCGCGATAACAGTACAGAGCAAGAGCAGGCAGAGCTTTTTGTGGGTCATAAGAGTTATAACAATAACAGCGATAAAAGTAAGAAATATTTTGGCAGCGAGAGCGCATTCCGCCCGTTAACGTAAATGTTATTCGGTGATTTGCATGCTTTATACCATCTTTCGGTTGCTAATATATTCTTTATGAAACCTTGCTACCCGCTCATCATCTTTACATTCGGATTATTTATTTCGGCATCTGCTCAAAAGAACACTATGGCTACTGACGAAGCTGCCGTGCAACAGGTAATTGCCGATCTCTTTAAAGGCATGGAAAAAGGCGATAGTGCCCTGGTACATTCAACCTTTGCGCGCGAGATAACGCTCGCTACTATGGCGCGCGATAAAAATGGAAATCCTATCCTGCATCGCGAGTCTTCACTTGATAGTTTCTTGAAAGCTGTTGGTACACCCCATACGGAAACCTGGTATGAAGAAATCTGGAACCTGAAGATTCAGCTCGATGGTGACTTTGCACAAGCGTGGTGCGACTATGCATTTTATATTGATAAAACATTCAGTCACTGTGGGGTAGATGCATTTCACCTGCATAAGGGTAAAGATGGATGGAAGATCTTTCACCTGGCCGATACGCGCAGAAAGACCGGATGCGACATCCCTAAAAAAATCCAGAGCAAGCACCAGTAGTAGTGCTCCTTGTCCAATTCACGATTATAACACCCATATAAAATCGTGTAGCCGGTACGGTATATCTTTTTAGTAGAATACTTGTTAAACTCCAGATGCTATAACCATGGGTTTACTTGAATTTACAGAAAGAGGAATTTACTGTCCGAAAGCCGATGTTTACCTCGACCCGTGGAAGCCGGTGGATCGTGCGGTCATTTCGCACGGGCACTCCGACCATGCCAGTTGGGGGCATAAAAACTATTTGTGTTCTGCTTCCGCAGCTCCTGTTATAAGACACCGGCTTCAACTGGATACCCTTGAGACAGCCGATTATGGCAAGCCGGTATATATTCAGGGTGTCCAATTTTCATTTCATCCTGCGGGACATATACCAGGCTCGGCACAGATTCGCGTAGAGCATAGAGGAGAGGTGTGGGTTTTTACCGGTGACTATAAACTGGAACCCGATGGACTCTCCGAACCCTTTGAGTTAGTACGTTGTCAGAACTTCATTACGGAATCAACGTTTGGGCTACCGGTTTATCACTGGAAACCGCAGCAGGAGATCTTTGATGAAATCAACGCGTGGTGGCGAAAGAATCAATCGGAAGGAAGAATTTCAGTAATAGCAGGATATACTTTAGGAAAGAGTCAGCGGCTGTTGAAGAATGTAGATGCATCCATCGGTAAAATTATAGTGCATGGTGCGGTAGATGCTGTTAACGAAGTAATGCGCCAGCAAGGTATAGCTTTACCCGAAACGCATCGTGTTACCAAAGAAAGTAAGAAGCAGGATTTTGAAGGAGCATTGGTAATATGTCCGCCATCGGCAGTAGGCTCTCCGTGGATTCGCAGGTTTCTTCCATACTCTTTGGGTATAGCCTCCGGATGGATGAGTCTTCGCGGGGCACGCAGAAGGAGAGGAGCCGATCGAGGCTTTCCATTATCCGATCATGTCGATTGGAAAAGTCTGAATATAGCCGTACGCGAAACCGGGGCTGAAAAAGTTTTTGTTACGCACGGATATTCGGAAGTCTTCTCGCAATGGCTTAATGAAAATGGTATAGAGTCGCACGTTGTAAAAACAGAATACGAAGGAGAGTTGAGCGAGATTGTAGAAGGCACTGCACCATCAGCAGCAAGTGCAGATGAAACTATACCCGCGAACAATGCTGACGACTCTGGTGGAGACACAACACAAGCATGATGAGACACTATATATGTTGATGGTGATACGTTTGATATACGATGGCGATATATACTTATGAAGAATTTTGCGCAACTGTTTACGGATCTTGATCGCACGACCAAAACACTTGGTAAGATAAAAGCGCTGACGGAATACTTTCAGAAAGTTTCTGACCAGGATAAGCTTTGGTCTATAGCATTGTTGTCGCATCGCAGACCGAGACGCACCATCAATACAACATTACTGGGAACGTGGGCATCGGAGCTATCGGGTTTACCTGCGTGGTTGTTTGCAGAATCGTATCACGTAGTGGGCGATCTTGCCGAGACAATCACACTGCTTCTCCCGGAGCCAACCGAACAATCTGACGAATCGCTTACGTATTGGATCGACTTCATTCGCTCGCTCGAACCCTTAACCATCGAAGAGAAAAAAGAGAAAGTATTGTGGGCGTGGAACAGGCTCGATCAAACCGAGCGCTTCGTTTTCAATAAGCTCATTACCGGTGGATTCCGCATGGGAGTATCACAACAACTCATGGTAAAAGCATTGGCAAAACATACCGGCACACGCGAAAATATAGTAGCGCATAAACTGATGGGGAACTGGTCGCCTGAAGCCGATACATTTCAGCAGTTGATGTTGGATGAAGATCAGAAAGATATATCCAAGCCGTATCCGTTTTACCTGGCCTATGCATTGGAAAGCGAAGTATATACTTTGGGTGATCCGCAGGAGTGGTTTGCTGAACACAAATGGGATGGTATACGCGGTCAGGTCATTGTACGCGATCGCCAGTTATTTGTATGGTCGCGTGGTGAAGAACTTGTTACCGATAAGTACCCGGAATTTGCAACACTGCTGGATATACTTCCGGACGGCACTGTGCTGGATGGTGAGATCCTTCCGTTCAAAGATGATCAGCCGCTGTCATTCAATCACCTGCAAACACGCATCGGCAGAAAAACACTGAGCGCAAAATTGCTGAAGGAAGTACCTGTATCTTTTGTAACATACGATATACTGGAGTGGGAGGGTATAGATATACGGCATTGGACAATGGAAGATCGCAGGAGGAAAGTAGAGGCTATAGGTTCAGAAAAACATCCGGTGCTTCGTCTTTCAGCGTTGGTAAATTTTGAAACCTGGGAACAGTTGGCTGAAGAACGCTCACGTGCACGTGAATTGTTCAGCGAGGGTATTATGCTGAAGCGAAAAGAATCTATATACCGTAACGGACGTAGGCGCGGAGACTGGTGGAAATGGAAGATCGATCCGTTTACGGTAGATGCTGTCATGATCTATGCCATGCACGGTGCCGGCCGCAGAGCCAATCTATATACCGACTATACCTTTGCCGCATGGGATGGTGAACAACTGGTTCCGTTCACAAAAGCCTATAGCGGTTTAACCGATGAGGAGATACGTGAAGTTGATCGCTGGATAAAACAAAATACGATCGAGCGCTTCGGGCCAGTGCGGAGTGTAAAACCCGAGCTCGTATTTGAAATTGCCTTTGAAGGTATAGCACAATCAACACGACACAAGTCCGGTATAGCGCTACGCTTTCCACGCATAAAGCGTTGGAGGAAAGATAAACCTGCGAGTGAGGCCGATCGCATTGAGAACCTGCGTAAGCTCCTCTAGTCGTTATCCGTTACACGTTATCCGTTATCCGTGAATCGTTATCCGTTGTCTGGTGGCTGCTATACGGTTAACGTGTAACAATTAACGGATAACGATACAATAACTTTCACTATATTGACTTATGCTCCGGTGGTATATTATACTGCTACTCGTTTTGCCTGCCATTGCGCATGCACAAAAAGAATCGCCTGACGAAATCAGGATGAGCATTTACTTTGGCGGAGGCAGTTATGATATTGATGAATTTCAGGCAACGGAATTATACCATTGGCTTGACTCCGTTCCGAATCTGTTAGAGAAATACCAGATACATTTGATCAGTCATACCGATCCCATTGGAGGGAAACAGTTCAACGAATGGCTCTCGAAAATGCGAAGTGAGTCGGTGCAGCACTTGTTATTGAACAAGCAGATACCCGAGCACAAGATCACTATAAAAAACTGGGGACTTGAAAATCCTGTTTACAGCAATCAGACCTATTCCGGTATGCAGATGAACAGGCGTGTTGATGTTATTCTGTACCCCATCATATTTTGATGTTCGGTTCTGTCCGTTTTAGGACACCGTTTTGCACAACCGGACGAGCAGACCCTTTGTAAATCTTCGTTTTCAGGCATTCAAACGCTAAAAATCCATTGGCACATTGTTGGCAAAGGGAGAACTCGGAACGGATTATGTATTTTAACGCTACTGTAAAATTATCTATAGTGTTAAAATTCTGATCCCAATGCCTCAACCACAAATTATGATCAAACTACGCGATATCGACAAGTACGTGGACTCTCGTTTCCAACGCACTTTTATCCTGAAGGGTGTAAACCTCGATGTTCAACAAGGAGAATTCCTAACCATCATGGGCCCGAGCGGTGCTGGTAAATCCACGCTGATGAACATCATCGGTATGCTCGATGAACCTTCTGCCGGAGAGTATTACTTCTTTGATGAACCCGTGCACAAAATGAAAGAGAAGCAGAAGTCTGACATGCACAAAAACTATATAGGCTTTATCTTCCAGGCTTACCATCTGATTGATGAACTAACAGTATATGAAAATATAGAAACACCTCTGCTCTATAAAGGTGTAAGCGGAAGCCAGCGTAAAAGCATGGTAGCAGAAATGCTCGATCGTTTTAACATGGTAGCGAAGAAAGATCTTTTCCCGGAGCAACTCAGCGGAGGTCAGCAGCAGTTGGTAGGTATAGCACGTGCTATCGTTGGCCAGCCTAAATTATTACTGGCCGATGAACCTACAGGTAACCTGCACTCCGACCAGGGTAAACAGATTATGGAGATCTTTCAGAAGCTGAACGAAGAAGGTATAACCATTATACAGGTAACACACAGCGAAGAGAATGCACGCTATAGCAAACGCATTGTTCGCGTTGGTGATGGTGCCATCGTA
>DJFR01000028.1 GCA_002432545.1 Flammeovirgaceae bacterium UBA5867
CGAGACGGGAGACTCAGCTCAGACTGTAAAAATCTCCTTTCAGAAACTAATAATTACAGAACAACGTCTCCGCAGAGTCTCTCGTCTCGAGGACTCTGGCGGAAGCACACACGAAGACATAACAACAAATATCCTTAAACCAAAACCCGTTAGCCATTAACAAAACATGAGTATACGAAAAGAAATCTCGAATATAGTGGTATATATTTTATAACTTTAATGTCTCCGCAGAGTCTCTCGCCTCGAAGACTCTGGCGGAAGCACACACGAAGACATAACAAATATCCTTAAACCAAACCGTTAGCCATTAACAAAACATGAGTGTACGAAAAGAAATCACAGAATATAGTGGTATATATTTTATAACCTTTACATGCTGCCGCTGGCTACCACTATTTGAAATTTGTAAGGGATACGACACCGTTTACAAATGGTTCGACTATCTCAAGAAAAAAGGTCATTACGTAACGGCATATGTTATCATGCCTAACCATGTACATGCATTGCTGGCTTTTAGAAATACACAAGGACAATCCATTAACGCTATTGTAGGAAATGGAAAACGCTTTATGGCTTACGAGCTTGTTCAAAAACTCGAGAAACTTGGGCATCACGATATATTGACAAAGCTCTCATCATTTGTAAGTAAAAACGAAAAACTCAAAGGCAAACTTCATGAAGTCTTTGAGCCTTCTTTTGACTGGAAAGAATGTTCCTCTGATAAATTTCTCGAACAGAAACTGAATTATATTCATGAGAATCCCTATCGCGGAAAATGGAGTCTGGTGCAACAACCTCAAGACTACGTACATAGTTCTGCACGATACTATCTATCAGGACATCAGGGTGTATATGAAGTACTGAACTATATGGAACTTGAAAATATAGACTTATCCAAAGCACTGATTGATTGATTTCCTTTGCGCTACCCATGTCGCTGAGTCCCCGAGGCGGGAGACTCAGCTCGGACTCAAGAGCTATACTTAACTTGTAGAAGAAGGGAACAAAAATACCTCTATGAAAGATATAGCAAGGCTAAGGAATTTCACTGATAAGTTGTCAAGAGGTTTGTCTCGACAATTGCAGTTTCCATAAAGTCTCTCGCTTTGAAACCGTTCGGTTCGGAAACAAATTAGAGCCGTTCGGAAAATATTTGCAGGCACTGGGAGAATAGGATTTCTAATCAAGATCAGGAATAATACTTTAAGTCCATATTCAATTATTAAAAATATGGACGGATCAATTCTCATAATCGCAGGCATTGTTATATACTTCATTCCAACGTTTATCGGCTGGAACAAGAAACATGTGAATGGTATACTGGCCGTAAATTTCTTTCTGGGATGGACATTTCTAGGATGGGTGGCATCATTGGTATGGGCCCTCTCCTCCCCTGGCAAATCAGATAATTGGACATATACCTGTCCGCGATGCTTCTACAAAACCGAATTGAATCAAAAAGTGAGAATCCATATATGTCCGCAATGCAGAACAGAGTCAGAATATGAAGTTTAGCATCGAAGTACCGCAGCAGTTACTACGGAAATATATAATAATTCCAAAACCTTCGAGCCACTGTTAAACGCGAAACACACGCTATACCCCCGAACTGGTTAACCGCTTGAGTTAACCAACTAGACAATATAGTAAATTTATATACCTTCCTCAGGGTATATAGTTAGCTTCATTATAACCAACAGAAGGTAAATTTATAAATATTCAATGCTGTCCTTTCGCATATTACTACACAGCATACATCTTTGAGTAACAATCACACCGACCAAATCAAAGTAACACCCCAATAACCAAAACTATATTTCAATATATATGTGTCCGTAAGGGACGCGTTACATAGTCTTTATGTTAACGGGAAAGCCTTGAAGGGAACGAGTGTGACAAAAAACCTATTTACTCAATTTAAACTATGCGTAATTTTTACTTATTACTTTTTCTACTGTGCACGTTTCCGGCAATAGCCCAGAATCAAACGGGCGCAGTTCGTGGCGTGACAAAAACAGCCGATGGCACTCCTGCTGAATATATAAATATACTTTTAAAAGGCACCAGTAAAGGAGCCGTTACGAAGAGCAAAGGTGAATTTGAAATCACGAATGTTACTCCGGGACCATATATATTAATTGCTTCCTTCGTTGGGCTGAATTCTATCGAGCTTGCCATTGATGTTCGTGCAGGCGAAACAACTGTGGTACCGGATATTACATTCCAGGAAGATGCCAGTCAGCTGAATGAGATTGTTATTACCGGAGAGCGAAGCTATCAAAATGAAGTTTCTTCTTTAGCTTCAAAATCCACTGCACCTTTAAAAGATATACCGCAGGCCATAAGCTATGTAACGAAAGAATTGATACAGGATCAAAAAGCTTTTCGTTTTACCGACATCGTTAAGAACATCAGCGGAGTAACGCAGGAATCTATAACAGGCGATCTCACGATCCGCGGATTTGGTACGGGAAGCAATGTTATGATTAATGGATTAAGAATCAGCAAAGGATGGACCCCAACACTTATCAGCAACCTGGAAAGAGTTGAAGTTATTAAAGGAGCGAACTCTGCTTTGTATGGATATTCTGATCCTGGCGGAACGATGAACAGCGTCACCAAAAAACCGTTGGACATGTCTTTGCAGGCTCTTAGCATTTCTGCAGGTAGCTTTAGCACCATGCGTGCGGAAGGCGATTTCACAGGACCGCTAAATGAATCTAAAACACTTTTATACCGCCTTAATATAGCATACCAGGATGCAGGATCGTTCCGCGATCTGCAGGAAAGAAAAGATATACTGGTTGCTCCTTCGGTATCATTTTTGCCCAATCATAAAACAAGAATAGATCTTGACCTGATCTATAATTCCATTGATGGCCGTGTAGACCGCGGACAACCTTTAATGGGAGCTTATGAAGGGAAGTCGCTTTTATACTCTACGCCTATTTCACTGATAGCAACGTATGCGAATAGTTATAATAAAGAGCAGGGGCTTTCATTTCTTGGCTCGTTAAATCACAGGTTCAATGAAAGTATATCTTTCAATACATCCTTTATAACTTATAGCTACGACCGTGATTATCTCGAACATCGTGTGAATAATGCATACGCACCGGATGGCGAAGGTAACGAAAGACCAACATTGGTTGAGATGAGGCTGCAACGCGGCACGCAGCGCACCACAAATTTCAATATGATGTCTTATTTCAATTTCGACCTTCACACCGGCCCGGTAAAGCACATGGTATTGGTTGGTTATGATTTTGCACAACAAGGCACACCTGCCGGAACATGGCAAACAAGTCTCGCGGGAAATTACCGTAATGCTGCTAACACAAGAGCTTTAGGTTCTTATAATCCTGCAAACTCGAGCCAATACTTGCTGGACGCCAACGGCAACCCGGTACCCAATATGCCTAACTTTGATTTAACAAATCCGAACTATACACCACAGGATATCAGTACATATTTCACGACCACGGCCGAACGGGATCAGACCCGATACTATACCAATGGTATATATATACAGGATCAGTTGAAGTTTGGGAAACTACAGATGATGCTGGGCTTACGAAAAGAATTCTACTCAGACTTTGAAAACTATAGAAAAGACGATGAGAAAAAAGTAACACAGACAGCCGTGATACCACGCGTAGGACTTGTTTACTCCATAACAAAGAACATTAACCTGTATGGAACGTACGTTGAAGGTTTTCAACCGCAAAGTGCCAGTATTGTTGGAGACCCTGATATTTATGGCGGTCCGTTCGACCCACTTACCAGTAATATGATCGAGTTTGGAGGAAAGAGCGAATGGTTTAACAACAGGCTAAGTGTAACCACAGCAGTATATCGCATTGAGCAGAATAATATACTTATCAGTGCCAATGATGCATCGAATCCCGACTTACTTGAACAAAGAGGTCAGGAGGTATCAAAAGGAGTGGAAGTTGATATCAACGGCAGATTATTACCAAACCTAACAATCAGCGCGAACTATTCTTATAACAATATAACCATCACTAAAAGTGACGATCCGGAACTGGTAGGTACGGGTAAAGAATTTGCGCCTCATCACATGGGTGGTGCCTGGTTAAGATATAATATATCACACGGTATGCTGGATGGCGCAGGCATTGCTTTCGGTGGACATTTTGTTACCGAGCAAACAACAGCTCAGTATGCAGATCTGATACTTCCCGGCTATACTGTTTATGATGCTGCATTATTCTATAAAATAGAAAAGGTTCGGCTATCACTTAACATCAACAACGTAACTGATGAAACTTACTGGATTGGTCGCGGAAGATCAAGCGTGACTGTGAATCCGGGAGCGCCCAGAAACTTCCTGTTTAGTGTAGGCTATACATTCTAATCCGTCAGCAGGGAATGAAAAAAGTAATCGGTATAATTCACCTCTGGCTCGGACTCGCATCCGGGCTGGTGGTGTTTATTGTTAGTATAACGGGGTGTATATATGTTTTCGAAGAGGAGTTGAAAACATTTTTTTATACCGACCGAGAAGTGGTTACTATACCTGATCATGCCGTTAAGAAATCACTGTCAGCTTTACTGGCAATAGCACAAAAGGAATCAGGACAAGAACATCCTGTCCAGAATATTGAAATTCCGGCTGCGCCCGATCGTACCTACATATTCAGACCCGCGCAAATTCGTAATGATAAAGCGTATACCCATTTTGGAGAAATTGTCTACCAACGAAAATTATACCTGGATCCCTATACTGGCGAAGTTGTTAAAAACGAAAACACAACGTATGAGTTCTTTACAGTTGTACTGAGGCTTCACCGAAATTTACTTTTGAACAGAAGTATAGGCACCGTGATTGTAGGGATCTCTGTTATACTTTTCGTGATCCTGCTAATTACCGGTATTGTGCTCTGGTGGCCTAAAAACAAAAAAGGTATTAAGCAAAGAGTTTCATTCGCGTGGAAAAAAACCACCCGGTGGAAACGTAAAAATTATGACTTACACGCAGTACCCGGTTTTTATAGTTTGTTCATTGTCCTCATTATTGCCTTAACGGGATTGGTGTGGTCGTTCGATTGGTTTGATAATACGGTACAATGGATTGCTAATGGCGGAGCTAAACCTGCAAAAGCTAAACCCCTAGTTTCTGATACCACCATGTTACATAGCACAGCACCTATCGATAGAATATATAGCACGTTGGCTGCGTCAAATCAAAACGCCCAATCATTTAATATTAACCTTCCGCAGAAACCCAAAGACGTTATCAGCGTTTCTGTTCGCAACCACATTCATACACGTTACAATACAGCGCGTTATCAATTCGATCAGTACTCGGGCAAATTGCTGAAAATATCGTTGTTTGATGAAAAGAATAACGGAGAAAAACTCAGAGCCATGAACTATGATATTCACACCGGCTCTGTTCTGGGATTAACGGGAAAAATACTTGCATTCATTGCTTCACTCATATCCGCTTCACTACCGGTTACAGGATTTATTATTTGGTATGGAAGGAGAAAGAAAGATGCGAATGAGAAAAAAGCAGTTGATATTAAAACTACGCATGTAAAACCTGTTGTTCAGCGAAATAATATCCGGAGATCTCCAATACATACAGAAAATTAGAAATGCCGCTCATTTGTATATACCGATAAGCTTACCGACTTTCATAAAATTCAGAGATGGTACGTAAGCGCGTGAGCTTAAAGGCTTCCGATGTCATTTAACTAAAATATTACGTGTGGGCTACACTACGGCCATCATACCAACACACGAAAATTGATCCGCTTTTGGGAAATAAAGGCAACGGTAAGGCTACACGAACGTGTAGGTAAGTGATCTTCGTGTAATTATATAACCAATGATCATAAGACATGACCAGTTATACCCGGTATCGCTTTGGGATAAATTTCCTCGAATTGAGCCTGTATAGCAATCCGTAAATTATTTATGACAAAAAACTATACATGTAATAAATAGGGTAGTTAAAGGAATCAAAACACTTTTGACTTAACATAGTTTTGGGGAAATATAAAACACATTTTCCTATGAAGATTTTTACATGGCGTAATGCCGCATTCTACTCCTTAGTAAGTGCAAGCTTGCTAACAGTTAGCTGTAAAGATGATGAAGAAACACCTCCCGTTATAACTGCATCTAATTTTGAAGTTACTGTAGACGAGAACATCGCTGCAGGTACTGAATTGGGTACGCTTACAGTTACAGCAGACAAAGGCACTACAACCCTGTCTGTTCAATCGCAAAGCGCAACCGGTGCTATTGCCGTGGATGCTAACACAGGCAAAGTTACCGTTGGTGATGCTTCTAAATTTGATTATGAAACCAATACTGCTATAACAGCGGTAGTGCTTGCAAAAAACGCAGGCGTTGAAAAAACAATCAACGTAAAAGTAAATCTGCAAAAAGTAATCTGGGAAGGTGCAGCGTTAACCTTCACCAAAGAAGCCGGCAGCGATTGGACATTGGCTGCGAACCAGGATAAGATTACCAACAAAGTAATTCTGACTCGTCAAAGCAAAGGCCCTATCTATAATTACCAGTGGTGGCAGGATAACTTCCAGAGCGATGCTACCTATTTAGATCTAAGCGATGATTTCTGGAACAATACAGATTCTGAAAGAGAATTTACACGTGAAGGCGGTACAAAAGGTATTCGCTGGGCACTTCTGGATGACACTGGCTCCACTACAGACACTTGGGACAACTTTGAACTATATGGAACGTTAGGAGATCCTACGCATTTCTATAGTCTGCATAACATTGCTTCGATCATTACCAGACTGGAAGGTGAAAATCTGGTAACAGGTGTTCCTGATAACTTCGGTCTTGAAATGGAAGGTGGCGAGGTTGATGAAAATACCGGTACCGATATGCCTTTGCTGGTAGGCAAAAAACTTGGTGTATGGCTGGTAGAAGAAGATATATACTTCACACTGACGTTCACAAAATGGGGATCAGGATCTACTGATAACAGTATTTCTTATACGCGCTCAACAAAAGACTAAGTATTTTTCGGATTGTTAATGGTTAGGGGCTTCACATGGAGCCCCTTTCTGTTTTATGTCCTGCTGTCGATTGTAACACTACTGGAAGCAAACAAAACAATTCTATATATTTAGATCATAATTGCTTTGAAATGTCTGAACCCATCGACAGTACTCCGAAGAAAGAAAACAAGTTGGCTTCGCAAAGCAAGCAGGATATGATTTTCTTCGCGCTAAATTACTTTGTTCCGTTTTATGGACTTCGGATGGCACTTGAAGATTACCTGGCTACAGACAGAATGCCCCTGACCTATATATTCTTATTAGGCTTGTTAGGTGCTATCATTACGGTGCCGGCAACGCTGGCTACACGGCATAAAAAACTTCAGGTTAAAATTTTTGCATCTGGCGTTCTTCTGCTGGTTATGATCCTTATCAATTTATACTTAGTGTAAACGATACCATGCTGGAGACTGATGACATTGGGGCACAAGTCGGAGACTTCCTCCAGTTTACTCGGCTATAAATGGAGAAGCTGGTAGGCCTTCGCGATTATACAGATTTGCTCCTTGTGGATTGTCCATCCAGGCGTATCGAATAACCACAGGGCTCTTTACCTGTTCACTCCACACGGTAATTTTATTGCCTGTAATTTTGGTTTGGGCTTGAAAAAACTTTTTATCAGCTCCTGCTATTTCAAAATATTTTAAAGACTCGTTGTTTTTTGAAATTAGTCCACTACCGACACTTGTGAAGTGTAGAATAATTTTATCTCCCTTTATTTCTTTTGATCGGTATATAGGTCCGGAGTATACCACTTTTTTATCACCATAGGCTATATATTGAGCTGCAAGTGCAAGGCGCTTTCCTACATCTTCTTTGTTCAAAGGGTGAAGATCATTCCACTCCCCTATATCTATTGTCACGGCCATGCCGGTGTTGGGGACCGACAGTGTTTTTAATTGAGCATCTCGCAATTGCGACCAACCACTTTCTGAAGATGCAATGGGTGCATAGTTACTCAATTGTACATATAGAAACGGAAAACTACCTTGATTCCAATGTTTACGCCAATCTTCAATCATTGTGCTAAATATAGCCTGATATGTATCGGCTCGGGCAGTATTGGATTCTCCCTGATACCATATTACTCCTTTAATCGGAACATGGAGCAGTGGTGATATCATTGCATTGAAGAGGCCTCCGGGTTTGTATTGCAGAAAGGTTGTAGGTGCCAATGATTGAGCTGTTGTGCCCACCTGGTATTTCCACGAGCCTCTCAGATCGATTGTGGCTGTTCCATCGGTTATCTGATAAGCTTTATCCTCTACAAAGCCGCCTTTACCTGTTGTATTGATAACCCGTATCACAATTACATTTTTGCCTGGCTTAAGTATCTGTTCCGGTATAGTATATCTGCGAGGTGGATATCGATATCCTGTGGTACCTACCATTTTGCCATTTACGTATACCGAGTCACTATCCACAATACAACCGAGGTATAGTTTAACGGGCTTACCCACCATTGTAGCGGGAACAGTGAATTCCTTTCTGAACCAAACCACTCCGTTTAAATCATTCAGTCCCTGGTTATGCCAATAGCCGGGTATATTCATAACAGGCCAGTG
>DJFR01000161.1:0-3930 GCA_002432545.1 Flammeovirgaceae bacterium UBA5867
CTTTTGCAGACTGGGCAAAAGCACCAACGGCCAACCCCAGCACAACCACTAATAACAAGTACTTCTTCATATCTTAGTTTTTTTACAAATTTAAACACTTCGAATCAACAATTTTGCCAGAAAAAGCGAAATTTCTGACATGCCTTGTGTGACTTTATTTGAATATGCGAATTAACTAAACATGTAACCGGAATGGACGCAGAAATCGCCAGAGTTTATGGAAACCGTGTCAGAATAAGAGTTTGCGGGTTATGCTGGCACACGGATAAATTGTTAATGGTAAACCACAATTCTCTGAAGGAAAGCGATTTCTGGGCTCCGCCGGGAGGTGGCGTTGAGTTTGGCGAATCGCTCGAAGAATCACTGAAGCGCGAGTTCCAGGAAGAGACCGGCCTCATTGTAAAGCCCGGTAAATTTATTTTTGGCTGTGAGTATATAAATGCACCGCTGCATTCTATCGAATTATTTTTCGAAGCCACCCGACTTTCCGGAGAATTGCAAACAGGTAAAGATCCGGAGCTGCCCATCATACAGGGAGCCGCATTCTTTACCATAAACGAAATACGTTCCATGCCGCAGGAACAGGTACATGGTATATTCCGGTTGATTCGTGATGCCAACGACATACGCACACTAAATGGATTTTACACCCTTTAATAGGTGTTCTGTACAATCTGTTTTGTGATTTACCCGCTAAAATCTTTATTATTGCAGAGAACCCGGAACTTTTAGTTTTATAAAAGCTGGTTCGCCCTTGGTCTAACTTACAAGCGGAAAACAGTATATACTTTGCAAACAACCACGCTCAATTATAAGCTCATCAAGAAAGTACGGGATGAACGTTTCGATGAAGAGTTTATTCATCAATACCACTTGTTGATTCACCTGGGCACACGTGACTTTCAGTTGTGTGTGATCGATCCGCAGGAAAACCGGGTACTCTTACTGGAAGATTTTGTTCTTCCCAACCTGGCTTCTCACAACGAACTACTATATCTGCTCGACCAGCTTTTCGATTCTCATGCTTTGCTAAAGGCAGGCTTCTGGAAAAAGATCAGCATATCGCTAAAGAGTCAGAAATTTGTACAGGTACCCCAGGCACTCTTCGCAGAAGAAGCCATGGCCGATTACCTGAAGTTCAATGCACACGTAGATCCACAGAAGGAAGATTTTCTATCCACGGTAAACCCGACCACACAGGCCGTAACTGTATTTGCTGTTAACAAAGATCTGAAGAACTGGCTGGATGGTCTATACCCGAACAACAGACCTGTATTTACCCACCAGTCAGCAGCACTGATTGAAGGTACAGTGCGAGCGTCCATGCAGCGCAGCGACAACCCGCTATATATATATGTAGATCGGTTCAAGCTGCACATACTCTCCTGCCGTGATAGCAAGCTTATCTATTACAACCAGTTTGCTATTAAAGAGTTTTCAGATTATGTGAAGTATATCATGCTGGTGATGAAGTCGCTCAACATGAACCAGGAAACCAGCCAGGTTGTGTTGTGGGGATATATAGGCAAGAACTCGCCTCACTACCACGAGTTATACAAGTACATAAACAATGTGATCTTCGGAAACCGACCTGCAAACCTGGCCTTCAGCTATGGGTTTGACGAATTGCAGGATCACCACTTCTTCGATTTATACAGCATCTACCTGATGGAGTAAACCCATGAGTAAACGTATTGCACTCTTTCCCGGCTCGTTTGATCCATTTACAAAAGGCCATGAAGATATAGTATTGCGCGGCCTGCAGGTGTTTGACGAAATCATTGTTGCTATCGGTCACAATCCTCAAAAGAGTAATCGCTACTTCCCGATCGATAAAATGATCGGCTATATCGAACAGACGTTCGAGAAGTACCCTGCTATAAAAGTGATCACCTACTCTGAACTGACAGCTACCTATGCACGCAAGCAAGGCGCCCGGTTTCTGTTACGCGGTTTACGCAACACNNTGGAATCTGTATTTCTTATCACAACACCTCAACTCGCCTGGATAAGCTCATCCATTGTACGCGAAGTACACCGGTATGGCGGAGATGTTTCGCAGTTTCTTCCCTACAAAATTTAATAGTATACAGACTGTATAAATAAAAAATCCAGAGTGAACTCTGGATTTTTTATTTATAGCGATAGCAGTTTTCAGCGTGCAGATTTTAATTCTGTTTTTTCGTAGTAACGCTCCACAACGTAACTAATGGACTTATAGGAGTGCTCCAGCGCATGGTATACTTCCTTCCGGTTCATCCAGCGTACTTCTTCTATATCCTCCTCCACAGCAGGTCGCATGCGTGAGTCGTCTACCAGATCCATAATATACCAGCGGGTCTTTTTCATCATGGCATTTTTGTTCATGGTATAGGTGTGCCACGTGGTACAAACTTTTCTTCCCAGCCGCACGGAAACATTACACTCTTCCTGTACTTCACGCACCGCGGTTTCTTTATAGCGTTCGCCTTTTTCTTTCTTGCCTTTCGGCAGATCCCACTTCTTCATCCGGTAAATCATCAGGAACTTGTCCTTCTTGCGGATCACACCACCGGCAGCTTTTATGACTTTAAACTTACTGCGCAGATGATTTCTGATCAGCAGATAGTCAGTAACTGAAAGCAACAGCGACAATACACCCGTAGGTACTTTTGAATCGAGAAAACCAAGAATGGTATCTATTTCGGCCGTGCCTACATTTTTGATCCACACATGATGGATCAGACTCGCCTGTGTTACCGGAGTAACAGCAGCATCCACCGTATGATTGATGCGGCCTGTGTCGGGCGTTTCAGTGGATTTCAGAATTCTGACTGGAATGTCGTTGATAAAAATGATCATACCGTACAATTTTACGCCCTCACCATGTCCGCAAAAGAATAAATTATTTGGAAGCTGGCAAGCGGTTTCAAAAAAGATTTTTAAACAACGGCTTCTGGCTTAATTAGAAGCGAAAAAATATTTTCTGAAGCGAACGCGATACACGCTGTTCGTACCCTGAATCAAATTTTAGTGATAACTTTCGAGTCTATGCCTATTTTAAAAGTACAGGAACAAACCGCCGGCAAAGTAGCTTCGATGCTGCTGCAGATTCAAGCCATTAAACTCAACACTCAAAAACCTTTCACGTGGGCTTCCGGATGGAAATCGCCAATCTATTGTGATAACAGGTTGTCACTCTCCTACCCTGAAGTGCGCACGGCTATTCGCGAAGGTCTGGTACAAGCTATTCGCGAAAATTACCCGGCAGCAGAAGCCATTGCCGGTGTTGCTACGGCCGGTATAGCGCAGGGAGCATTGGTTGCTGAAGCCATGAATCTTCCATTCCTATATGTGCGTCCAAAACCAAAAGATCATGGTATGGAAAATCTGATCGAGGGAAAAGTTACAGCTGATCAAAAAGTAGTAGTGATCGAAGATCTCGTATCCACCGGAGGCAGTTCATTAAAAGCTGTACAGGCTCTTCGTGATGCTGGCTTCAACGTATTAGGAATGGTTTCCATTTTCAACTACGGTTTTGATATAGCCACTCGTAATTTTTACGAAGCCAACACATCACTGGTAAGTCTCAGTGACTATAGCTACCTCATCAACTACGCACTCGACCAACAATATATCAACAACGACCAACTCGTTTCGCTGAAAGCATGGCGTGTGGATCCTTCGAGTTGGAAACCTTGAATTAGCTGCGAGAAAATGGCTGCTGGCTGCTGGCTACCAGCTGCTGGNNTTTGGTAACAAGTTCGGGCTATATATAGTTTATCTGAAATAGCTGCGAGCTATGAGCTTTGAGTCGCGAGTTAATGCAATGTCATTTCATGACACATCTCGCTATATATAGCAGCAACTCAAACAAACACGTAAACACTTACACACCTAAACACGTAAAAACCTAAACACATACACACATAAACACCTAAACACATTGAC
>DJFR01000161.1:3946-16412 GCA_002432545.1 Flammeovirgaceae bacterium UBA5867
GGGGCTGGTTCGTTTGGGGGGTGGTCTGCGCTATATCTTTTGCGGCAGGGGTATACGGTTACGTTGGTGGATGCATGGGGGCCTGGTAATTCAAGGGCGAGCTCGGGTGATGAGACGCGTGTGATACGATCTACCTATGGTGCCAACGAAGTATATTTTGATTTGAATGTACGGGCACTTACGCTGTGGAAAGAGAATGAGAAGCTGTTCAACAAAAAGCTTTTTCATAATTCAGGTGTACTCTGGTTTTGCTATGAAGATGAAACTCCGTTGGTAGATACCTCTATTCCCTTCGCGCAAAAACATGCGATGGAATATGAACGTCTTTCTATAGCAGAATTGAAGAAGCGCTTCCCGATTATATATACTGATGATCTGCATCATGCATACTTCGATCCGTATGGCGGTTATCTGAAAGCGCGTGAAGCATGCCAGGCTGTGCAGGAACAATTTGTAAAAGAAGGTGGTACCTATATACAAGCTCAGGTAACTCCCGGTGCTATACATCAGCAACAACTGGATTCTGTAAAATTATCCAACGGCTCATCGTTACAGGCAGATGTATACCTGTTTGCTTGTGGATCGTGGTTGGGCAGCGTATTTCCGGATATACTGGGCGATGTTATTACCTGCACCAAACAGGAAGTATACTATTTTGGTGTACCTGCAGACTACGCATCTTTGTATGATAACTTTCCGGTATGGGTTGATGTTGACGGAAAAGATTTTTATTACGGTATAGCGGGCAACGCGAACCGTGGTTTCAAGATTGGTGTGGATATACGCGGACCTGTATTTGATCCTTCACAAGGTGAGCGAAGTATAACACCGGAAGTGCTTGCGAAAGCCCGCGCGTTCGTTACGCATCGTTTTCCGGGACTAAAGAATGCTCCACTCACAGAGAGTCGCGTTTGTCCGTATGAAAACTCACAGGATGGAAATCTTATCCTGGAAGTACACCCGCATGCAGCAAATATAGTCTTGCTGGGAGGCGGCTCCGGTCACGGCTTTAAACATGGTCCGGCTTTAGGCGAACTGGTAGCCAATACATTTACCTGCCACGCTCTCCCTCCTGAGATCTTCAGAAGAGCATTAAAATAAAAAAATCACAAAACCCGGAGTATATATACCGGGTTTTGTGATCAGGCTTCTGGTTGTATGGTATATCTTATGGATTAACCGGAGTATGTCCGTTTTCCAAAAACGAAGTGGTTATATCGTTCAGCACTTTTACCTTATGACTGAAATCTCCTTTAATCTGCTCACGTATCTTTTGCATGTTGTTGAGCAAATCGTTGGTGTCTTCCGGCAGCGCTTCTTCCAGGTATTCGCGTATACGCTTGGATATAGTAGGCGACTTACCATTGGTTGATACGCCTATTTTTAAATTACCTTTTGTTACTACGGAACCGAGATAGAAATCGCATAGATCCGGTGTGTCCGCTACATTGATCAGAAGCTTGCGTGTTCTGGCAAACTTCCGGATCGTTTCGTGAAGCTGACGATTATCGGTAGCGAGAATCACGAGATCTTTATCCCATAAATCCCACAACTTGAAATTGCGTTCCTCCCATTTGACGTGCTCATGTTTTCGTGCAAGTTCCTTTATCGGTTCCTGGATGTTACGTGCTACGATTGTAACGTTAGCAGCAGGGCTGTTCTTTAACACTGCAGTGAGTTTCTCCAACCCAACATTTCCACCCCCTACAATAAGGGTGCTCAGTGACTCAAGTTTCAGGAAAACAGGAAAAAGGTTGTTGCGTTCCATGGCATTTTTAACAGTTAGAAGTAAGACAATTGTTATACGACATTATTTTAAAGTTTTAGGGTTTTATATTTTACTCGATCGTTTATTCACACTACTCCTGCAAACTATATATACTTATCTATAGTCTTAGCGGATAATTATTAAGCAATAGATTTCGTAGCGACTACAACTTTTTCAAGCGCCTGTGCATAGCGCACTACTTCGCCTACAATGATGATGGCCGGAGAACCTATACCGCTAACCTCAGCCTGTTCTGCAATGGAGCGCACGGTACCGATAACACTCTTCTGCGAAGGCAGTGATCCGTTTTGTACAACTGCTACCGGTATATCTGCTTTTCCGTGATCAGCAAATGCCTCCATGATCTCGGTGAGTTTATTCAGTCCCATCAATATAACTACTGTAGCTGTTGATTGTGCCGCCAACGCTATATCTGCCGATATAGCCCCGGTCTTTGTAGTACCGGTAACTACCCAGAAACTTTCACTGATACCGCGTGCTGTTACCGGTATCTTTAAACTTGCCGGCACAGCTACAGCGCTGCTTATACCCGGCACTACTTCGGTATGTACCCCGTGTGCTTCGGCATATTCTATTTCTTCTGAACCTCTTCCGAATACAAACGGGTCGCCACCTTTCAGGCGCACTACATGTCCGTAGCGATATGCAAAGTCAACGATAAGCTCATTGATCTCTTCCTGTTTATAGGAGTGTTCACCGGCACGTTTCCCGACAGAAAAAGCAGGAACACCTTTCGGGATCCACTCAAGTATATCCGGAGAAACCAGTGCATCATACAACACTACATCGGCTTTCTTGAGCGCATTAATACCCTTGATGGTGATGAGTTCAGCATCACCAGGGCCGGCTCCTACCAATGTAAGGCGCGGTTCTTTTTCTATGATGGAGATCGTGTCGATCATTTTACGGCTACCTCATTCGTTACGGCTGCACGATAGGCTACTATATCTTCGAGGAACTTCTTCGAATCTTCCAGGTATGCTATCGCAAATTCTTCTGTTGGCTCACTTTTGTTAATGCGCAATACAAACTCGCGGAAGTTTGTTGCCAGCGGGATGTTACCGGTTTCCACGAAGTGCGTTTGAAAATCATTCAGCACTTGTATTTGTGTGCTTGGCTTTATGTCGCGTGTCAGCAACATCGCTTTTGCTGTATTGATAAATGCGCTATAGCTATGGTATATGGAATCTGAGTACTGTGCATTGCGCAGTGCTTCTCTTGACCACTCGAGCTTTTCTTCTGAATCGTAGAACAACGTGGCTACGAGATCGATAATCACACCGGCACATTCACCAACGGCTGTATGCAGAATGAAATTATGTTCTTCGCCCCAATCTATATAGTCAGTAGGCTCAACAGTGGTCAGATCACCCAATGGTTTCAACAAAGTATAAAAGTGATTTCTTCCCAGACGTTTAAAGTAGTCGTGGTAATATTCACCTTGCTGACTGTTTGCTTCGTAATCATCAAACAGTATACGGAGTGCATGTGGTCCACGCTTGCTCGGTATCTTGATGATCTTATCAGAAATTATACCTTCACCGTCTTTCAGTTTACCACCCCCCAACAATACAACGAGTGCCGGTAATACTTTTCCCTGTTTATCTTTTATCGTACTGCCGTGTAATCCTATACCAGCCAGTCCATGCTGACCGCAGGAGTTAGGACATCCGCTGATCTTGATCTTGATATCGGTATTGAAAACCATATCCGGATATTCTTCACGAATAACTTTCTCAAGGGCCAGCGATATATTGGTACTATCCGATATAGCGAGGTTACAAGATTCTGTTCCGGGACACGCTGTTATATCTGCAACACTATCAAAGCCTGGTTCTGCCAATGCAAGTTTATCCAATGCTATATATAGGTGCTTCAATGCTTCCGGACGTACATAGCGGAGTAAATATCCCTGATTGACAGTAATGCGTAACTCCGTTGCTGCATATTGATCTACTATATCTGCAAAATGTCTTGTTAATGTAGAAGACATATTGCCGAGCGGAAGTTTTACATATACACCAAAGAACCCATCTTGTTTTTGTTTGAACACATTGGTTTTATACCAGCGCTCATATTTAGCAGCATCAGCTATAACAGCTTCGGCTGCCGGTATAGATTCGGGTAATACAGGCTCAGGCAATACATTCAGATCGATCGGGTATTGCTGAACTTTCAGCGCACGTCTCTCCTCTTCCACCAATGCCATGATCTTTTCAAGACCGAAGTCATCGAGTAAAAATTTAAAGCGTGCTTTCATTCTGCGTGTACGCTCACCGTAGCGGTCAAACACGCGCAACACAGCTTCTGTAAAAGGAATAACCTGGTCTTCTTCCAGGAACTCGTAGGCAACGAGCGCGAGGTATGGATTTGCTCCAAGACCTCCACCAATCATTACTTTAAAGCCGCGCTTGCCGTCAACGATCTTCGGAATAAAACCGAGGTCATGAATGAAACTAAATGCAGTATCATCTTCACTGGAAGAAAAAGATATTTTGAATTTACGTCCCATCTCCTGGCAAACCGGGTTGCGCAGAAAATAACGGAACGTTTCATAAGCATGTGGTGATACATCAAACGGTTCTTTCGGATCTATACCCGCCAGATCAGATGCTGTTACGTTACGCACCGTGTTGCCACACGCTTCGCGTGTTGTGATATCATCTTTCTCGAGCTTCGACCACAGTTCCGGTGTACGATCAAGACTCACAAAGTGAATCTGTATATCCTGCCGTGTTGTTGCATGCAGATTTTTACTCGCATATTCGTCTGATATATCTGCAATTCTGCGGAGTTGTTTTGTTGTAACACGCCCGAGCGGAAGCTTGATGCGGATCATCTGCACACCCGACTGACGTTGTCCATATATACCGCGCGCCAACCGAAGGCTGCGGAACTTATCGTCATCAATCTTACCCTCGCGGAAAAGACGAATCTTCTTTTCCAGGTCCAGAATATCCCGCGCTACTACCGGATTGTTCAAATCTTCAAGTTCTGTACGAAAGCTTTGCATATGCCTAAGGGCTGTTTGTTCGGTTACACTTTAAAATAAAAGAGCCTTTCCTGTTTGCAGGAAAGGCCCGGTATGTTCTTTTCTAAGTTAATCTTCTGTAAGAAGAGACCATTACGCGTCCATTTTTCCTGCATCCAGCAGATGTTTACAGCAACACTTCTTTGTTGCATACATCTTAATCTGTTTACAAGTGGTGGTGGTGATCATGGTCATTAATCTACCACTAAAGTAGGGTATGTGATTTCAAAAACAAATCAAATCACAGAAAAAATTCAAATCATTCTGCGAACGGCAATAACGAGGGTGTTACTGACTAAGAAATCAAGCTGATTTTTGAGGCTCCTGAAACGCGTAACTCATTAACAATTAGCGTGTAACGTAAACGGATTAACTCCGCAGACCTGCATCCAGCCGATTACTGATGAATGTGCGTTCGTGCTGCGGATAGTTGGCGGTTTTCTCCTTCGCCTGGGTGTTCATGCGCACAAGTTCCTCTACTTCGTGCACATCAAACTGGTGTTCCTCCACTTTCAGCAGATTGTCGTAAGGACCTTTGTTTGAAATGAGCTTCACAAAAACAGGCGCAGTTTCAATCGCGATGAACAGGAACATGATAAACCAATGCGCCCACGCCATGGCACTGCTTTGTTCGGTAAGCCGGCTCATGGCTTCCATGCGTGCAGCCGGACCGTTGAGTCGTCCTTTTTCCAGTGCAACTAATGCATGTGCCTGCAGGGAATCGTTGTATGCGAGACTTTTTTCATACGCGACTATACGTACATGATTGCGCTCCGTCAGCGCAAGGAGCTCGGCTTCGGCAGCGTCTGCATCTGCTTTCTTTACTTTATATATAGGACCGAGATTCTTTTTCTTGCTCCCTCCGGTTCCGTCAGCTTCTTCACGCGCAATGCGCACCAGTTCATCGCGCTTGGCAGCTTTCAATGCAATCTCTTGCTGCAACCCTTCTATAGCGGTTTTGAGACTATCGTGTGTGCCCTGAAAACGGAATCTAACCTGCGACTCCTGCTCGCTATATTTCTGCTGCTCCATCACAATCAGCTCCGGTTCAATCTCTTTCTCAAAAATCTTTAGCTCCAGCGGCTTGGCAATTACTACTGATATCAAAATGGCAAGTAAAATACGGGGTGTTGCAATCAACAATTCCTTTGCAGTTTTACCCTCCTTGCGCATGCTGGAAACTATATAGCGGTCGAGGTTGAAGATCATCAATCCCCACAGTATACCAAAGCCCACAGCCGCCCACACACTATCGAAAATAGTGTAGAGCGCGTACGCTCCCGAAAGTGCCGCGAAGAGTCCGGTAAAGAAAATGGTTGCTCCTATACCAGCATATTTACTGGTTTCAGATGGACACTTTTTCAGTATAGACAAATCTGCACCGGAGCAGCGCAGGAAGAAAGTAGTTAGCTTTTGCATGTACACTTTAACGCGATCGGGATGTTTAATATTGTTACTGCCGAGGTCAATAAATATGCCATTGACAGAAACACTTTTTAATGAAGATCAGCGAGGATGCAAAGATAAAAATTGTACAAATGTGAACATGTGCCTGTACGGATTTTCGTACGAAGAAATTCAACTATACACTACACCTGTATTTTCATGCTAATGTTATAGCTGGTGTTTTTTTAATTTCACGCGTCCGGCTTTTCATAAGTGAAATTATATCTTCTTCCGAATGGAACATGCCATGAATATTTACCACGCGCTTTGCGAGCTTCTCGTAATCTTTATTCATGAGATACCACCACACGTGCAAAAAATGAATTCCCTCGAAGATCAAAGCCTTATTCGTGGCATAGGCTTCTAAATTAGTTTGAAGATGCTCGGGATGAAGTGTCCAGTGCATAGCCGGTTGAATGTGATGGCTGATGTGATAACCATCGTTCCAGCATTTATGATTATAGGGAGTGTTGATACACGTTATGCTGTTCTTGTAAAAATTTCCCGGATCACTCTCCTCTATAAAAGAGTGTTGTGCCCAGTTTCCCACCATCATTATAATTCTGGAAATAAGTAGTGGTAATAAAAATACCATGACGGTAGCCTGCCAGCTTATTAGGCAGAGTAAAGCACACATACCAAAGAATGCAAGTTCACCTCTGATTACGCGGTTGCGTAATTTTACCTGGCTTCGTTCATTAAAATACCAGGCAAGTGTAGGTATAACTGTAAAAAAGAATCTGCTGAAGTAAAGTAGAAAATGCCGGAAGCTATCGCGCTGATAGTGCATGGTTGAACTTAGATCATCCTCCAGATTATTTTCACGATGATGCATCGCCAGGTGATGACTCGCATACGTTTCGGGAGTCTGGCCAAAAAAAGGACTGATGATCCACGGAAGATAATAATTCAACCACGCATTCTGCTGATTGAAAAATGGCCGGTGGCTGGTGCAGTGCAGCATGAGCCCGAAGGGACCTTTAAATACAAAGTTATTAAGGATAAAATATAGCGCGGCAAGCGACCACCACAGCCAGCCGGAAATAAATGGCATATATAGCAGTATGGCAACCGGCAGCATGATAAAGGTAATGCGCAGGGTGAGGTATACAAAAGGTAAATCCCGCTCATCTTTTATTTTACGAAGCCAGTAGCGATCTATAGATGTATAGGTGGGTACTGATGAAAATACAGGATCTCCTAACGTAATGCTTGATACTGGCTTCATATATATCTTTCTGCGGTAAATTTTATGACAATAGAATTAAAGGTAACGATACATTTTCAGTTTTACTGCCTGCGACTGCTAACCCTTTTACAGAATGTATGAATTCATCAAATAGAGTAATTTTTTACTCACTATTTAAGCAAAGCTCTCTGCTACCTTACCGTTGGTAGATATTATTGTTGCGTTTTTCGGATATCTTTGATTTTATTGCTTTAAAAATACCTTTGGGCGAATACATTTGAATATAAGCTGTGGCATATATTTTTAACTCAAGTCATGTGCTATTTTGATAGCATAGTAATCTATATCAAATTGAAAACCTCGTTAAATACCCCCATCATTATTATTGATGACGATGAAGATGATCACTATTTCTTTAAGAAAATCTTTCAGAAGCTTAATACACTAAATGAGCTTGTCTTTTTCAGCAGCGGCCATGCTGCCCTGGATTATTTGAAAACAACTGAAGTTACTCCATTCCTGGTGTTGTGCGATATTAATATGCCTTTAATGAACGGTCTGGAACTTCGCAGACACTTAAATGAAGATCCCGAATTTCAAGGCAAGAACATTCCCTTTATATTCTTCTCTACGGCAGCCAGCCGCGACCAGGTGCAAGCTGCGTATAACCTTCATGTGCAGGGATTCTTTTTGAAAGGACAAAGCTTCGATGAAATTGAAGTAACGCTGAAGTCTATATTAGACTACTGGAAGCTTTGTAAATTTCCATACGCCTGAAAGCAACAAACCCCAGCCTATTAGGCCGGGGAATGTCTTCACAGGTTTAGGTAATTAAGTTAACAGAGTATCTTCCTTAGCGAAGGAACAACAACTCTCTGTATTTCACCAATGGCCAATCTTCATTGTCCACCAGCAACTCGAGTTTGTCAACTGCATCGCGAATGCTCTCAAAGTATTTCTCTTTGATTTCATCGCAGTATGCTATCGCGCGCTTATGTGTATCGGTAATTTTGTTGATACGCTTGCGATCTTCAATCATAGCACGTACACCGTTTTTAATGGTATCGATATGACCAGAGATTTCGCGGATGGTTTGAACAACCGCTGCGTTGTCTACACCAAGTCCTTTCAGACCATTAGCGTTTTCAATCAATTTAGTCTGGTAAGCAATCGCAGTCGGTACGATGTGGTTCATCGCCAGGTCGCCCATCACACGTGCTTCGATTTGAACACGCTTGATATAGCCTTCCAGTCTGATCTCAACACGAGCTTCAGTTTCTTTGTGCGACATTACTTCGTGCTTCTCGAAAAGCTCCAGTGACTCTTTCGTCAGGTAAGCATCCAGCGCACGTGGTGTATTCTTCACGTTACCAAGTTTACGCTTTTCAGCTTCTGTTACCCACTCGTCAGAATATCCATCGCCTTCGAAACGTATATCTTTTGATTCCTTAATATACTCACGGAGTACATTTACAATCGCCAGACGTTTCTCTTCGCCTTTTTCAATTTGCTTGTTAACAGAAGCGAAGAATTTATCAAGCTGTTCTGCCACGATCGTGTTCAGTGCAGTCATGGCTACAGCGCAGTTATCGCTTCCACCTACAGCACGGAACTCAAATTTATTTCCTGTAAAGGCAAATGGTGAAGTACGGTTACGATCGGTAGCATCCAGGATGATCTCCGGGATCTGATCGATACCAAGCTTCATATACATATTATCGCCTTTCTCGATTTTCACATTTCCTTTTTTCTCAAGCTCATCCAATACAGCCGTCATCTGTGAACCGATGAATACGGACATGATAGCTGGAGGCGCTTCGTTGGCACCAAGACGGAAGTCATTGGCTGCCGTAGCGATACTGGCACGTAACAGATTTCCGTAAGCATGCACAGCCTTGATCGTTGTTACAAAGAATGTAAGGAACATCAGGTTATCGCGCGCACTGCTGGTTGGTGCGTATAGGTTTACACCTGTGTCGGTGATCAGTGACCAGTTGTTATGTTTACCGCTTCCGTTCAAACCTGCAAAAGGTTTTTCATGGAATATAACTCTCAGATCATGTTTATCGGCAACGCGGCCCATCACATCCATCATCAATTGGTTGTGATCGTTCGCTACGTTTACTTCTTCGAATAAAGGAGCAACCTCAAACTGGCTCGGAGCAACTTCGTTGTGACGTGTGCGTACCGGTATACCAAGTTTCCATGCTTCGATTTCAAAATCTTTCATGAAATCATAAACACGTGAAGGGATTGATCCGAAGTAGTGATCTTCCATTTGTTGTCCGCGGGCAGGAGCATGTCCGAATACAGAACGGCCAGCCATTACCAGGTCAGGACGCGCATCGAAAAGAGCTTTATCAACGACAAAGTATTCCTGCTCAGCACCCAACGAAGCCACTACGTGTTGAATGTCTTTATCAAACAGTTGGCAAACTTTAGTAGCTGCTATATCAACTGCTTTCAATGCTTTTAACAGCGGAGCTTTTGTATCCAGTGTTTCTCCGGTATAGGAAACAAACACCGTAGGTATACAAAGTGTGCGACCGTATACAAACATTGGAGATGTAGGATCCCATGCTGTATAACCGCGTGCTTCAAATGTACTGCGGATACCACCGCTTGGGAATGACGATGCATCCGGTTCTTGCTGAACCAGTTCGCTTCCTTTGAAACGTTCGATGCCGGCAAGCGCGTCAAAGAATGAATCGTGCTTCTCGGCAGTTCCACCCGTCATAGGTTGGAACCAGTGTGTGAAGTGTGTTGCGCCCTTGGCAATTGCCCAGGACTTTGCAGCAGATGCTACTGCATCGGCCGTTACTTCATCAATTTTTTCGTGGTTTTTAATTGCCTGACTTACCTTCTTGTAAAGGCCGGGTGCCAGGGTAGCGCGCATTTGCTCCGGGCCATACACATTTTCTCCAAAGAATTTAGAGACATTGGTGCTGGGCAGATCAACATGCACACGCGTACGTTCGCTCAATTTCTTCAGAGCTTCAAATCGTAGTTGCGCCATAGGTGGTCGAATTTTTTGTTGTAGTTGTTCAAATCTATCGGATTTTTTGAGACAGGCATTAAAAAGCACCCATAATTTTAAATTTTTGTTAAGAACACGTTTGCGACTGGTTATTTTTTAAAGCGGGACTAGGAAATTTTGAATTTCTGATTTATCCGTACGTTAATTCTGTCTTGCACACATAACACATCCACCTTCTTTTCTTAAACAAAGGATTAACGCTGCATCACGATTGAGTTTAACAAGACGGCTAAGTTTGGCAAAATGCTTTTTCTGTGAATGCATCATTAGCCAACGCACAAACTCCGGTTGTTCGACACTATACAGTAGTGCTCACCTCACTCTTCATTGCCTCGCTTTGTATTGATAAAGGAATGGATGTACTGTGGATCAACGGACACCATACTGCTTTTCTGGATCTGTTCTTTAAAACTATTACCAACCTCGGTGACGGATTGATCTTTATACCAATCGTTATCTTTGCTGCCTTTGTTCGGGTTCGTCATGCTATAGCAGCGCTCGCGGCCTCACTCCTGCATGGTATACTGGTGAGTGTATTTAAACGCGGACTGTTTCCTAAGCTTGAGCGGCCGCGTCAATTCCTGGGCGATGATCTTATTCACTTTGTATCGGGTGTGGATGTACACAATGTCAATTCATTTCCTTCGGGGCATACAGCTACTGCTTTCTGTGCTGCATTCTTTTTGGCGTTGTTGTCGGGGAATAAAACTATAGGTGTATTTACATTGCTGCTCGCTTTTCTGGTGGGCTACTCGCGTATATACCTGGCGCAGCATTTTCTTATTGATGTTGCTGCGGGTGCCGTAATGGGTACATTTTCTACCTATATTGTTTGGCAGGTGATGGAGTTAAATCAATTGCCGCTGTGGATAAACCGGAGACTGGATATTGGTGCGCTCCTGAAAAGGGAGTCGTTTGATTTTAAGATTAGGAGAAGTCGTTAGTCGTTATCCGTTAACCGTTATCCGTTATCCGTGAGTCGTTAATCGTTGTCAGTATATAGTATATAAATCCAATTGCACGAAGATCACGGAGGAGGCACAAAGGGGCACGGAGTATATATTAAAACGGAGTATATATTAATTTTAGCGCGTGTTGTTCAGGGGGTGTGCTTCACTGTAGCCGGGCCACTTGCGCTCGAGTACTACGGTTACGGGGCGTTCGAATAAGTCTTTCCCTTCGTATACTATGCGATAGTCGTTTACGGGTAATTCGGATATATATCGCTTTTGTGTTACTACGTAATACCGGTCTTGTGTCTGCTGATAGGCTTTGAGTTGTTCAGCAGTCTCAATCTCTTTTACAGGTGCTTTAAAGTAAAATACATACGCGGGATTAAAATCGCGATAGCTTACTATGGGCAACGGTTTATGATGATCGATGTAATCAACACTCTGCGAAACCGGGTTGCGCTGATCAACTTCGGGAAAGGCTGCATAGAAAAAGATCATCAGGAATGTTACACCCGTCAGTGTATATACATATAGCGCGGTATCCAGATCTTTTTTCCATATATAGATCAGTGCAGCACCAGCACCCAACGGNNGCAAACCATACAGCAAACGGTATGGCGAGTGCAACAACAAAATATACCAGTGCATTAATACGAAGGCGTAGTCGCTTTACCTTTTCACGCTTCTGTACGATATAAAAAAAATACCCTAACAAGATAGCAAAAAACGGAACGGCTGGCTCCGGGTAGCTCGGTAATATGGTTCGCGAGAATGCAAAGAATACAATGACAACCGCCATTGCAATGATACAGAACTGCAGGAACGCGTCTTTCTTCTGATCTTTCCAGATCATCCGTATAGCCTGCGGAAAGAAAAATGAAAACGGCATCAATGCACCAATCACAATCACGACCGATGCAAGCGGAAAACCACCGTGACCCTCCATAGAAGAAGTAAACCGGCTTACATTATGCTTGAAGAAAAATTGTTCAAGCCACTCCCCTTGCGTCTCCACACCTAC
>DJFR01000271.1 GCA_002432545.1 Flammeovirgaceae bacterium UBA5867
GAGGTATATAATTCTGCGTGGGATAAGAACCTGGGATTTGTTCCCATGACGGAGAAGGAGTTTGACTATATGGCGAAAGACCTGAATCTGATTCTCGATACCGATTTTTGTCTGGTAGCGGAAAAAGATGGTAAACATATAGGCTTTGCGCTGGCTTTGCCCGACATAAACCAGGCACTTATCAAAGTGAAGCGCGGACGACTGCTGCCGTTCGGTTTATTTAAACTGCTCTTCGGATTGAAGAAAGTAAACGGCATTCGCATCATTACACTGGGTGTAGTGGAAGAATACAGGAAGGCCGGTATAGAAGCATGTTTTTATGCTTCCATCATCAATTCATACAGAAGGAAAAAGTATGAACACGCGGAGGCATCCTGGGTATTGGAGCATAACGAAATGATGAATAAAGCCCTTCAGCAAATTAACGGTATACCGCACAAGCGATACAGGATTTTTGAAAAGGCTATATGAAAGAGCGTGTATTGATAACCGGGGCCAGCGGCTTTGTAGGGTTTCACCTCATCGAAGCGGCTCTTAAAAAAGGTCTTGATGTATATGCAGCGGTGCGGCCATCGAGCCAGGTGGAACATTTGAAAGCACTGCCTATACATTATACCACGCTCAACTTTTCAAACAGGGATGCACTGAAGGCAAACCTGCAGGAAAACAGATACGATTACATCATTCACGCAGCAGGTGCTATAAAAGCAGCAGACTATGCGGAGTATGTAAACGTAAATGCCGAGTATACCCGTAACCTGGCAGTGGCTGTGCAAGAGTCTGCTATACCGTTAAAGAAGTTTGTCTTTATCAGCAGTCTGGCTTCTATGGGGCCATCGGGAACCGGTAAACCTATAACAGAACAAGATCAGGCGAACCCGCTTACAAGTTATGGCAAGAGTAAGCTGGTAGCCGAAACATACCTGTCTGAACTTAATGATCTGCCATTAATATCATTGCGACCAACGGCCGTATACGGACCACGCGAACGCGATATATTCATCATGATCAACGTCATTAATAAAGGACTTGAGCCTTATATAGGACGTATACCCCAAAAGTTGAGCTTTATCTACGTAAAGGATCTTGCATCCGTATCGGTACAGGCTTTAGGAAGTTCTGTGAACAATAAAAGTTATATCGTAGCCGATGGTTTGAGTTACGACCGATATCAACTCGGTGAAGTAGTAAAGAAGATTCTGAAAAAGAACACCATCAAGCTACACTTGCCATTAGCCGTGGTAAAAGCTATAGCGTTGATCCAGGAAGGAGCAGGTTCCATCAGTGGAAAGTCGCCTATACTGAGTCGCGAAAAACTGGCAGAGCTGATTGCGCTGGACTGGTCATGCAATATTGAGCCGCTTCGAGACGACTTAGGGTTTGAGCCGCAGTATACACTGGAAACAGGCATGGCAGAAACTTTGCAATGGTATAAAGAGAACAAGTGGCTGTAAAAGGCCCTATATATACAGGTGGTAATAAAAATTAGTGAACGATTATGAAAAAACAAATTGAAGATGCTAACGGTAAGTTAGGCGTACTCATTCCAGGACTTGGAGCAGTAGCCACTACAATGATTGCAGGTGTGGAGGCAGTAAAGAAAGGTCTCGCACAACCGGTAGGATCATTAACGCAAACTGGCAATATCCGTCTGGGTAAGAGAACTGAGAACCGCTATCCGAAGATAAAAGACTTCGTGCCGCTGGCAGATTTGAATGATATAGTTTTTGGTGGCTGGGATGTATATGAAGACAACGTATACGAAGCTGCAGTAAACGCACGCGTACTGGAGCTTGGTTTACTACAATCTATCAAGCCGGAACTTGAGCGCGTAAAGCCGATGAAAGCTGTATTCGATAAGACCTATATCAGAAACCTCGATGGCACCAACATCAAGGAAGCTGCTACCAAGTATGATCTTGCGCTGGAAGTAATGAAGGACATCGAAGATTTCAAAAAGAAAAATAATTGCAGCCGCCTGGTAATGGTATGGTGCGGATCTACCGAGAAATATATCGAAGAGACAGATGTACATCAAAGTATATATGCTTTCGAAGATGGTTTGCGTAACAACGACCCGATGATCTCGCCAAGTATGATCTATGCATACGCAGCAATCAAGATGGGTGTACCGTATGCAAACGGTGCTCCGAACCTTACGTGCGATATACCGGCATTGGTTGAACTGGCAAGAGAAAACAACGTACCGGTAGGAGGTAAAGATTTCAAAACAGGTCAGACCCTGATGAAGACTATACTGGCTCCGGGTTTACACGCACGTTCACTGGGTATACGCGGATGGTTCTCAACAAACATCTTAGGAAATCGCGATGGTCTTGTACTGGATGATCCGGATAACTTCAAAACAAAAGAAGTATCAAAACTGGGTGTACTGGAAGATATACTGAGACCTGAACAGAGCCCTGAACTGTATGGAGATATATACCACAAGATTCGTATCAACTATTATCCTCCGCACGGTGATAACAAAGAGAGCTGGGATAACATCGACATCTTCGGATGGTTAGGATACCCGATGCAGATCAAGATCAACTTCCTCTGCCGCGATTCAATCCTAGCAGCTCCAATCGTACTTGACCTGGCCTTGTTCATGGACCTTGCTAAACGTGCCGAGATGAGTGGTATACAGGAATGGTTATCATTCTACTTCAAGTCACCACAAACAGCACCAGATCTTCGTCCGGAGCATGATATATTCAAGCAGCTGATAAAACTGCAGAATACCTTGCGCCACATGATGGGTGAAGATTTGATCACACACTTAGGGCTTGACTATTATCAGGATCTGGTAGAGGCTCTGTAGTGAGTAGGGTACACAAAATTATCGCTTCCTGTTTTGGAATCGGTCACCTGAAAGGTGGAGGCACCGTAGCGGCAGCAGTGTGCTGCGGTGCCTTGCTTCTGGTTCGCGATGGGAAGCTTGATACTATACTGATGATTTTAATAACACTGATGATTATAGACATCGGTGTCTGGTCGGCTGACGGTGTGGAACCCGAATGGGGAAAAGACAGTAGCCGTGTAGTTGTAGATGAAATAGCAGGAATGTGCGTAAGCTTATTGTTCCTGCCATTAACCTGGAGCACGATCATAATGGGTTTTATACTCTTTCGTGCCTTTGATATACTGAAACCACTATATATCCGGAAACTCGAAGCTGTTTCCGGAGGATGGGGCGTGATGCTTGACGATGTAGCGGCCGGTATATATACGAACATCGTTATGCAATTGCTGGTAAGATTTACGCTATAGCTATAAGCTTATGCAAACGTTCATAAAAGCGCAGGGCGCATCATTCTTAGCCTGGGTGGTAGACACACTCGTTATGGTCTTTTGTGTCGAAGTCCTTTCGCTGCGCTATACGGTTGCCAGTGTAACCGGTAATGCTGCCGGTGCTATAACGCATTTTACAGTGGGAAGAGGATGGGTATTCAATTCGCAGAAAGCCATTGGCCACCAGATGCTGCGGTATGCACTGGTATGGTGTGGATATGTATTTCTAACCACCTTCCTGGTATATGTCTTTGCCGACTATCTCAAGATCAACTACCTGCTTTCGAAGGTAACGTCTTCTGTACTGGCGAGCATTGTTTATACATATCCCATGCAAAAATATTTTGTATTTAAATGAACCTGGTTCAACACACGATAATGATGGTAGCGATAGAATGGAGGGTGCGGTTGATCCTCAGTATACTTTTTGTGCTTGCCGTAACGGTACTTCAGGCACAAACTGTTGTTACCGGAACGATCATCGATAAAGAAACCAAAGACCCGCTGCCATTCGTAAACGTAATCTTTGCAGGAACAGCAACAGGTTCTGTTTCTGATACGGAAGGTAAATATAGAATTCAATCACCAGAGCAGTATACGCAGGTGCAGTTCTCTTTTATCGGCTATAAAACCATTACCCGAAGCATCAAGCCCGGTGAGACAAACGAGATCAACATACGACTTGAACCGGAAGCAACGGTACTGAACGAAGTAGAAGTTACTGTTGACAACAGAAAAGAAAAGTATAGAAACAAAAATAACCCGGCTGTAGATCTGGTGCGCGAAATGATCGATCGCAAGAAACAGAACCGCATGGAGAACTACCAGTTTGTTGAGTATGAAGAATACGAGAAACTGCAGATGTCGCTGAGCAATGTCTCCGACAAGTTTAAGGAACGAAAGTTATTCCGCAAGTATAAATGGTTGTTCGATAACGTAGATACAACCTCCATTGAAGGCAAGGCATTGCTGCCTATATATCTCCAGGAAACGATCAACGATCAGTATTATCGTAAATCTCCGGAGAAGAAAAAGACTATAAAGAAAGCACATCAGAAAGTGAGCTTTGATGACTATGTCGATAACCAGGGATTGAGCACATACCTTAACTACCTGTATAACGACATCGATATATATGATAACAACATCACCATACTCACCAATCAGTTTCTGAGTCCGATTGCAGATGCTGCTCCTACATTCTATAAATTTTATATAACCGATACGCTGAAAGACGTAACGCCTAAACTGGCTGAGCTCGTTTTTGTACCGCGTAACGCTGGCGACTTCCTGTTTCAGGGTAAACTATACGTTACACTCGACAGCAACTACGCTGTGCAGAAAGTGGACATGACGGTAAATAAAAACATTAATCTGAACTGGGTACGCGAACTATATATACAACAGGAATTTGAAAAAGGTGAAGACGATCGTTACCACGTAGCGAAAAGTAAGATGCGTGCCGATTTCGGATTGTCTAAAGATCGGGGCGGTATATATGGTGAACGTCTGGTATCATATAAGAATTTTACAACAAATCACGCGCGGCAGGATAGCTTCTACGAGGCAGAAGAAGGTGCCGCGGCATCTATTATCGATCCGCAGAGCAGTGAACAGTATTGGATGGCGCATCGCCACGATTCACTTTCGCATGCTGAATCCAAAGTATACCAGAATATAGACAGCCTGCAGAAAATGCCATCGTTCAAGCGTACCATGGATATTGCCACATTGCTGTTGGCCGGGTATAAAAGTTTTGGCTGGTGGGAATTAGGACCTGTCAATACATTCTATAGTTTCAACCCGGTAGAAGGATTCAGGCTTCGTGTAGGAGGGAGAACAACAACCCGCTTCAGCGAAAGACTATATTTGGAGACGTACGGTGCCTATGGCTTTAAAGATGAGAAATGGAAATATTACTTGGGTGCTACCTATTCGTTTACCGGTAAATCGATCTGGCAGTTTCCCGTTAAATCATTGCGTGTAAGCTTTCAGCGTGATACAAAAATTCCGGGGCAGGAACTTCAGTTCGTGCAGGAAGATAACTTTCTCCTCTCATTCAAACGTGGTGTAAACGATAAGTGGCTTTATAACGACATCTGGACAGTTGATTACCTGAATGAATTTGATAGTCACTTCTCTTACAGACTTGGTTTCAAGAACTGGAAACAAGCGCCTGCCGGTGGCCTATACTACCAGGTGCGCGATGGCGAAGTAACACGCGATATACAGGAACTGACTACAACCGAATTGTCGCTCGAGTTACGTTGGGCACCATCCGAGCAATTCTACCAGGGTAAATCGTATCGTATACCGATCCCTAACCGCTACCCTATATTTACATTGAGGCTTATCGGTGGTGTTAAAGGCGTATTCAATAGTCAGTATAACTACCAGAACCTGGCATTGAATATATACAAGCGTGTATATCTTTCGCAGTTCGGATTTACCGATATAGTAGTGGAAGGCGGGTATATATTTGGAAAAGTTCCGTTTCCGTTGCTCGCGATACACCGCGCCAACCAAACGTATTCATACCAGTTGCAGGCATACAACCTGATGAACTTCCTGGAGTTTGTAAGCGATAAGTATGTGAGCGTTAATTTCGATCACTATTTCAATGGCTTTATCTTTAATAAGATACCATTGATGAAGAAATTGAAATGGCGTGAGGTTGCCACCCTTAAAGTTTTATACGGAAGTATACGCAATGAAAATAATCCGCAATACAACACAGCGCAATTCCTGTTCCCGGTAAATGCCGAAGGTGTGGCTACAACGTACTCGTTACGCAGAGAGCCCTATATGGAAGCAAGTGTAGGTATAGCAAACATTTTCAAGCTGCTGCGCTTCGACCTTGTGAAGCGATTGTCATACTATGATCATCCTGAAGTGGCTAAGTGGGGAATACGCGGAAGATTTAAATTTGATTTTTAGAGTATGGATAATATTGCACAGAAGTCTCTCAATAAAACAGGTATGGAATCGAAACAGATCAGAGTTGTTTTGCAACAGCTCATTTACAAAATCATCAATCCGTTTGTAAAATTTCTGATCAAGATTGGTTTTACACCAAACGCAGTAACAACAACAGGGCTTATTCTGAATATAGGTGTAGCGGTTATTTTTATAATTGGTGCAGAAGAAGGGAACCGCGGAGACTTATCGTATGTTGGCTGGGCAGGAGGACTGATCTTGTTTGCAGGATTGTTTGATATGCTGGATGGACAAGTGGCACGACTGGGAAATATGAGCTCTACATTCGGGGCGTTGTATGACTCTGTGCTCGATCGCTATAGTGAGCTTATCATGTTCCTGGGTATTTGCTACTACCTGATCGGCCACCATTATTTTCTCAGTTCATTGTTCGCCTTTATCGCACTGATCGGCTCCATGATGGTAAGTTACGTGCGTGCCCGTGCAGAAGGTTTAGGCATTGAATGTAAAGGAGGATTGATGCAGCGTCCGGAACGCGTGGTAACGGTAGGAGTAACTGCCATTGCATGCGGTATAACTGCGAGTATACTGGGAGGAAACTATAAACTATATATACCCGGTATTCCGTTCCAGGTATTCGAAACGATATCAATTTTTACAATACCATTAACCGTGATGGCGATTCTTACAAACATCACTGCGATCAACAGGTTGCGTGATGCGAAGCGCTCACTGGAATTGAAAGAAAACAAATAAGACATGATGGATTTTTTGATCAGTCTGTTTTTTGTCGGTGCTATGTCGTTAACACCGGCCACACCGGAAGAAACATGCATCTGCAAGGGACAGGAAAAATTTCCAACGCCCCCGGCCGATCAGAATACACTCTTCTACATACAGCGCACACCCAATACGAATACGATCATCTATGCGCTGAACTATGAAAAGAAAGATCAGCTGGATGCAGACAATCCTGTGCACCCATACTGGATACGCTACCAGGAGGAAGGACAAAAGGAAGAGTTATCTTTTATTCAACGTAACTATGCCTACGGACTGAAGACTGAAGACCTCGGCAACGGTAAATTTGAATTACGCTTTGTGTCGTATAAGAAGCTTCCGTTTCATCTCGTCAAGTCTTCACGCGACAACCGCTACCATATACAGGCTGTTATCAATAACAGGAAGATTGAAGTGTCACGAGTTTTCTTACAGATTGAAGGCGGATCGTTCTGGTTGCCCAATGTAGTTTGCGCAGAAGTGAAAGGCATAGATCCGGAGACGGGTGCTGAAATTGTTGAACGGTTTAAACCATGAGTGCTATGAAAAAGAATTTTGTGTCTAACTCACAGGAGTCAACACGCATGTTTAAAATGGATTGGATGGAGGCTCTGTCGAAAGTACATTTCTCTGTGCCGATCTTTGTATTTACTCCTGTCATTCTTTATTTCTCATGGCGCGCGTTTGCAGTAGCCAATAACAGTATACTGATATTTATAGCAAGCATTGCCGGAGGTTTGTTTATTTGGACACTGACGGAATATATACTGCATCGCTTTATATTTCATTTCGTACCTAAGTCTCGCTGGGGGTTGCGTTTGCATTTTATTTTCCATGGTGTACATCACGACTATCCCAACGATCGCTTACGCCTGGTAATGCCTCCTTCGGTAAGTATACCGTTGGCTACCGGTTTCTATTTCCTTTTTCAGTGGCTTCTGCCATTCCAATACCTGAATGGTTTTTTTGCTGCCTTCATTTTCGGATACCTGGTATATGACATATCACATTATGCCATGCATCATTTGAATTTCACGAATCCAATCATGAAGAAAATAAAGCAACATCACATGCAGCATCACTATTCGAACCCGGATCGCGGCTATGGTGTGAGCTCGGCACTGTGGGACAAAATATTCAGATCTGATTTTGAGAAATAATACCAAATACCTCGACCTGCCTGTGTTTAATTTTACGCTCAGGCACGTGCTTGTAGCCAGCACCGTGTCTGCTATATACCTTTTAGTGTCGTGGCTGCTGCTCGGTTTTAAAACAGATCAATTATTTCTCGCCGGTATATTCAGTGTGTGTTACCTCGCATCGTCATTCACACGCAAGTTTATTCTCGGCTTTTCCATATTTATAGTATACTGGATCATCTACGATTATATGAAAGCATTTCCAAACTATGCTTTCAACCCGGTACACATCCAGAGTTTGTATGATCTTGAGAAGAGCATCTTCGGAATCGCGCAGGGTGCATCTATACTTACACCCAATGAGTTCTGGCTTCAACACAGTTTTACCTTCATCGATGTAATGACGGGTATATTTTACTTGTGCTGGATTCCGGTTCCGCTTGCCTTTGCTGCTTACCTGTTTTTTAAAGACAAGAGCAGATTCCTTGAATTTTCACTTACCTTCCTGTTCGTTAACCTGCTGGGCTTTGTGGTATATTATCTTTACCCGGCCGCACCACCGTGGTATGTGCAGAAATTTGGTTNNGTTCTTCGGTATAAATCTGTTTACATCGCTTTATGCAAAGGGCTCCAACGTATTTGCAGCGATGCCTTCGTTGCACTCCGCTTATCCGCTTATTGTAACCTATATTGGATTCAAAAGTCGGTTAGGTTGGGTAAACATCATCTTTGTTACCATTACCATCGGAATCTGGTTTGCAGCTGTATATACCAGTCATCATTATGTGCTGGATGTACTGGCCGGTATATTTACCGCAGCGGTAGGCATAGCCGGTTACCAATTGCTGATGAGTAATAAGAAGTATATGGCGCTGATTGAACGCTATAGAAATACAATATCCTGAAGCAAATTTGGAAAGTGTATCAGGGATTAAGATAGAATCGTATACCGGCACCGGCATGCAATATATCCCACACGGTAAGATACCCTGTGTTCTGTGCATAGCTTACCAGTTTTAATTCGTTCGTTCCAACCTCGTAGTATGCCTCCCATACAGAGTCACGGATCTTATGCCGCACCTTGCCTCCTATAAAAATATTGGCGCGTACCGCTTCACTCCACCAGTAATATCCATCCGGATACCACGAAGGAAGATCAGAGCTGTATCTTCCACCCATGGTATAGGTGAAATATGTACCAATCGAAAAAGGATAAACCGTTGTTGTTTTACCTGCACGGATTTTCCAGGGTGAGGCTGTAAATTTAAGCGTTAGCGTTTGCAGATCATGGCCACCGAGGGTGCGGGGTAAGTAGCCGTATAGTATATCTACACTGGCTTTTTTGTGAAAGATATCATAACCACCGCCTGCCGATAAAAACCCGATGCTGCCAGCATATTGTAAAACATAAGAATCCGGTATATACCATTTGTGCTGGCGTTTAAATGAAACACTGTCTTGTGCGGCAAGCATTGCGGGAAGCATACAGAAGACAACCAGAAGCGCAAAGTAAAAACGGGTCATGTCAGTAGTATATCTCTTCCACATTATATTTATCGTCCCACAGTTTCAGGATCAAGTACATGCGATCGTTCATAGCAGTCGACACTATATATTGGATGCCATCTTCATAAGGTTGCGTGTTCGAATACTTATGGGTGTGTCCGTGCAAGGATACATCTACCTTGTTTGACTCGTGGAGGATACGAGCATACGCGTGCTCCATGGCCGGATCAAAATCATCATCGAAAGGAGGCACATGCGAAGAAACAACAGCATGTTTAAAATCGTCACCCTTTAACTCGTTCTTGAGCCACGTTGTATCCGGTACGTGTCCATTAAAATTATACTCGCGCGAATTCGTATTTAGAAAAATGAATTTGAAATCATTTTTGATGAACGAGTAGTTTAGCGGTCCATACATTTTCTCAAACACCAGTTCTCCATTCCCCGACAGATCATGATTACCAATTACCGCGAGGTACGGCTTGTTCAGTTTTTTCATGATGCTGTGTACCCAATGGAATTCATCATTGATACCGAAGTCAGTAATGTCTCCGTTTAGTATAACAAAGTCAGCGGCATGTTGATTGGCGCTTGAAACAAAGGCATCTACATCATCATAGAAGCGCTGCGTATCGCCCATGAGTATAAGTGTCATGGTATCTTTTTCAGCCACATCGTTCTGTATCGTTTGGATCGCATGTACATTCAAATCCCGTTCATCATCCGGTACGATAACTTCATAGGGATGATATTCGAATAGGGAACAGCCGCTGAGTATAAAAATGATAGAAATATTAATACTTAGTCTTCTCACAAATCTCCGCCACATAGTGTAATTTGGGTGATGTATCCGTCTACGAAATTCCTTCGATTAGGTTTATAAAATTATGGTTAAGGATATATTACCAATAGCATGAGGAGATTCTCCTTTGATATCAGGCGATGAAAGCTTGTAGGTAAACGAGGCGCTTACGGATTCGAACGATACAACCCACCCGATATCAGCCGAAGTGAGAAAGCGATTTACCACCGGGGCCGCAACAGGCGCATGCTGTTCATTACTGTCACTGGTAAATATACCGCGTTTAAAAACATTCCCTTCGATTAATGTATTGTGTAATACAATGTCAAAAGCCGGGCGTACGATTAAATAGGATTTTAACCGCGATGTATTGTTATAGGCAGCATGCTGTTCAATGAATCCTGAAAAGTAAGGAGCCATTTTGCCTAGCCGTAACGTTGTGTAAAATTTAATGCCATCCCGCATGGTGCCCAGCGCTACACTCGTTCCGTACATCGCTTCAATGTGTTTTCGCTGGAGAAGTGATTTCTCTAAACTAACATTCAGATTTACCAACAGGGCAGGAGATAGCTGATGATCCCATCCCATAGGTTCAGGGCTCTTTGTAATTCGGTGGACATAGCTTTGCAATTGCTCGCCATATGCATATTTACCCATTACGCCTATAATCCATTCTGTTTGTATAAGATACTTGCGTTGAGCGTTGGATGAATGTAGAGCATGTGATACAAACATAGACCCGGAATAAGGATAATCAACAGGATCGGGTTTTGTTGCCTCTATATCTGCCGGGGTATACATCATGTGCATACCACTCCAGCTGTAGGTGTTAATACTGCTGTCGCCAGCCTTCAGCAATAATTTGTTGAAAACAGACTTACTGGGTTTTGCTCTTCGGTAGAAAATATCAAGGCGGGTTCCGTTTGTATAACCGCGGTCGGAACCACGAAGCGTGAAGAGATCATTGTCTTCATAAATCCTGAACATGTAAACAGGTTGCCTCTGTGCCATGGCGTTCAAAGAGAGCGCCATGAGCATAAGTAAAAGCATACGCATAGCACACTACGACTCAGCGTACACCGTCTGCTTCAGTTCAAGATTGTAAAGTATATCATGAATGGTTTTCAATGCATCCGGATCATCAAACAGGATATCAGTATGCATCGCTTCTTCAATGTCGAGAATAAGCGATAGTTTTTCAGGATTGCGCAATCCTAAATCGTGAGCAAGATCAGCTTGCGGCTTAACACGCGCAGAAGGAATGCCGTATTGAAACAGGATGTCTTTTATCCTGTGAAGATTTTGGTAGTAGTATAGATTTTTCATAGAGTTTTGTCATGCCGGAATGAAGCTTACCATGCCAGACGTATATATAGGATTATTATTGTAAGGGTATCTTAGATTTTTCATTCGAATATCACCGGCTGCAGTGACATACCCCACATCATCTGCAACCGGCATACCGCTAAATCAACTTCACGAACCATTTCAGTGTATAGATACATTTTGTATTACAGTATTCTACTCTCAGCAAGTATATATACTATATTTTATCACTTATGAACAATTGACATAAATCAACTTGGTTCTATTCTAAAATCGTAGCTCGAATTCTAACCCGCTAAGAATTTTTTTAGTTCAACAGTCTGGTAACTTTTTTTATAAGTGGTTTCATTTTTTTTGGGTCTATATATACATATATAGTCATGCGAACAAAACTACCTTTGTCGGTATACTCAGAAAGCGCTTCGACTAACATCAACGCAGCACCCGCGTAATGAGTTGCCTGAAATTGAAATTTTTCGACTAAAATCGTTCCCTGGTCTAATTTTAAGCAAAAAAAATATAATCAGTTCTTAAATCCATTTGCTAAAAGATCAAGTATGATCTCCAGGCGGTCGCCTATTTTCTTAATGCGGTTATCTTCAAACAATCCCATCTCGATTCCTCTGAAAGCACAGAGCATTACATACGCGAGATCGTCCAGGTCGCCATCTTCTATTTTCTTAAATTCTTTCGTTTCAATGCCGTAGGAAAGTATAGCTTTCAAGGCTTCGAGTTCGCGGCTCTCGTAGCTCTTCTTCAGTTTTTTGATCAGGTTGGGATTCTCGGAGATCTCACCGAACACGATACTATAGAGTGCAGCCTTCTGGGTAAGTAGCTTAATACGATGAGAAGTAAACGCTTTCAGTTTTTCCTCCGCAGAATTTGCTTTTTCTACCGCAAGATTTACCACCGTCATTACTTCTTCCATATCTTCGCTTATTACGGCATCGAAGATTTCGTCTTTGCTGGCATAATAATAATAGAGTGTACTTTTACCCTTGCCCGCAGCTTTGGCTATATCTTCCATCGTTGTCTTGAACAAGCCAAAACGTTGAAAGAGTGCACGGGCAGCCTTCAATACTTCCGTACGAATGGCTTCGTCCTTTGTCATATGGAGGGTCTGACTCATTGAAATTTTGGACTCTATCCGTTTTGTAGTCCAAAAATACATCAAATATTTTAAAAACAAGTAACCAAACGCAATTCTTTCGAAGAATCGGTTTGAAAAACTACTGTTTTAATGCTTTTCTAATACTTTGAGCAAATAAAAAGAATGCCGTGTGATGCTATATTACCTAACCATGCGTGAATCGCGTATACCACGGACGTTGTAAGACAGATACGAATTTTTGTTTTTACAACATGTGTATAGAAAGCCACGATCTCAAATGAGACCGTGGCAGTCCAAACAGATTATTAACCTAGAGTATAAAGTCTAATTTATCTTCTCTAACCTTAGTATAAAGTCGTGAGCGCTGTGCGATCGGCAGAAGTAAACGGACGATCTGTTCCGTTCGAGCATGCCAGCATCCACGAGTTTGCAGAAGGATTTGTTGGTGTTCCGTCTATATGTATAGCGCCTACACCGGCAGATCCTTCGTTCCCCCCTGTACCACAGCTATATCTGCGGCGCATATAGTCTGTATGACGGAAGCCGATAGCATGGCCGATCTCATGTGCTATTACGGTTGCAGCGTCTGCACGTTGTGAAGAGTTGTTATAGTAATAGGTATTCAATTGTATAGGACTTGCCGGATCGCCACCGCTCGGGAACCCCGCACTGAAACCAAGTGTATTACTGGCTTCATAAAACGACAGAATCTGTATATCGGCAGCCGATGCATTGGTTGTAGCCTGGAATGAAAGCGTAAGACCTAACGCATTGTAGCGGCTCAGTGCGGTGTTGAATGCACTTTGCATATACGATCCAAAGCCCGCATCCATATATACATATATAGTGCGTGGTGTGCTGGTAACAATGTTGGTGGTGCGATAGTGCTCGTCTTCAGCTTCTGAAGAAACACTTACCGGTGCAGCAAGTTCGTTAATGTCATGATCGGTAAGAAATACATCGTACTCTACCATGTAACCGTTTTTGTACCGCGATAGCCCTTCGCTGGTGTCGAAACCTGCAGCCGTTAATTTAGCTACAACATCAGATGAGACTTCGTTGGTTTTCGCTGCTTCCTGTTCACTACAGGAAAGGGCGGCAAAGAGCATTGCCACGCAGCATGATGCGTACATCTTTTTCATAAGTTTTAAATTTAGGTAATGGTTAATTTTAATGTGAACAAGTAAGTTATTTAGAACTAACTTCACAAGTTTTTAAAAGTATTTATAGCCTAAAACCGGATAAATCCGGTATATATATAGTATATAACTATGCGAATTTATTGCGGTATACTCTTTTTGTTCATATCATTCAATATATATAGTCAGTCTTCGAAGTATATAATTCGGTCGTCACGCGAAGAAGTAAATATGTTGCTGCGTACAAACGTGATACGATATGCAAAAGCATTATCGTCAGGTAATTACCTGTGTATTGTTAATGAAGATCAGCATGTACAGAAACGATTGCAGACTTCCGACAGCATCGGTAATCGCTGGAAACTGGCGCCAGCATTGTTTCAACCGCAAACGATCAATCCTATATACTCGGTACAGGTTTCAGATATATATGCGTTTAAACAGTGGTTAAATAAATATGCGGACGCATTCGCAATACAGTATGAGCATATACCATCGCAAACATTTGTAGTGAAACTTTTGAAGGATATAGATAACCTGAATGAATTGATGAATTGCGATGCTGTTGTGTTTGTAGATAAATATACGCNNAAGGAGTAAATGTTTGTGTAAAAGAGAAATCATTTGATACAACCGATATAGACCTGGCCGGCCGGTATATTTACTCAACGCTTGCGGATACGGAGCAATCGCAACATGCGGGACAAATGGCAACCATCATAGCAGGTGGCGGAAACACGTTGCCGGTAGCGAAGGGTGTGTCCTGGAGAAGTCAGGTAATGTCATCCAGTTACATCAACCTGTTCCCGGACGATGTTGCTGCGCTGACATCGCGAAATGTCTGGGTACAAAATCATTCGTATGGAGTAAGTGTCAATAATATATATGGAGCGGAGGCACGGGCGTACGATGTGAGCGCAAACAGTGATCCGCGCATGCTCTATATATTTTCTGCAGGTAACTCGGGAGCCACGGTCAGTACAACAGGTGCCTATGCGGGTATAGCAGGCTATGCGAACCTGAGCGGAAATATGAAGATGGCCAAAAATATACTGACGGTAAGTGCTTCGGATAAGAATGGGGAAATAAGTACACTCAACTCCAGCGGACCTGCTTACGATGGTCGCGTAAAGCCGGAGCTTACGGCATTTGGTTCGGAAGGTACTTCCGATGCTGCAGCACTGGTATCAGGCGTTTCGTTACTGATACAACAAGCATATAAAGAAAACCACCAGCAATTGCCGGAAGCTTCATTAGTCAAAGCTATACTTATAGCATCATCCGAAGATATAGGTAAAGCCGGTATTGATTTTACTTCAGGCTATGGTGCTGTGAATGCCTATAACGCCTTACGATTGGTGAAGTCTGCGTGGTTTGTTAATGAGACCATTGGTAGCAATGAAGAGAAGACGATAAGCATTGATGTACCCGCAGGTATTAAAACACTAAAGGTAGCACTTGCGTGGAATGACCCCGCAGCGGCAGCCGGGGATGCCACTGCGCTGATAAATGATCTGAACAGTACACTTGTATATAATAAGAATGAGCAATGGCTGCCGTGGGTATTGAATCACTACCCACAGGTTGATTCGCTGGCGTTGCCGGCTGTGCGGAAGGAGGATCATCTGAATACGGTGGAATATATTACCATTGATAATCCTGCTGCCGGTATATATCAGCTTGCAGTCGCTGCCGGATCGCTGGCTACGGATATGCAAGACTTTCACGTTGCATACTGGCTGGATTCAACAGATACATTTGAATGGACATACCCGACAAAATCAGATCAGACGGAAGCAGCACAACAAATTTACCTGCGCTGGAATAATACTTTTGATAATACCGGTACGTTGGAGGTAAGTCTCGATGGCGGCACTTATGAAACCATAACGGATAATGCTACCCTGGCAAATGGATTTTATACCTGGACAACACCAGCTGGATTGCATACCGCAGTAGCACGTATGAAGGTGAATGGTATATATATAGTGTCGGATACGTTTACCATCGCACCGGCCATGCAGGTGCAGGTCGGGTATAATTGTACGGATGAAGTTATGCTGCAGTGGAGCAATGTGCCCGATGCACAAGGCTATCGCCTGCTCACCATGCAAGGCAACTACATGGCTCCGGTAATGGAATCGGCCGATACATCGTTTATCTTTAACAAAGACAAGTATACATCTGCATACTTCGCCATTCAGCCGGTAATAAAAGGTAAGCCCGCATTGCGTAGCCATGCGTATCATTATGGAGATCAGGGAGTACATTGTTTTTACCGCAATTTTATAGCTGCTCTTACCAGTGACAATGATGCAGAGCTCTCTTTGAATCTGAGCACGTTATATACAGTGGCAGCCATTACATTTGAGAAAGCGCAACAGGGTTCATTTGTTGAGTTATATACAACCCGTGCCGATAATAACTTTCGGTATGCGTATACCGATGAAAATCTTCAGGGTGGCGTAACAAAATACAGGGCTGCGATTACATTGAAGAATGGTACGGTTATCTATTCGGATACCGCTACGCTATATTATGGCGATGACGATACCTATATCGTCTACCCGAATCCGCTTCATGCATCGACACAGCCATTAGAAGTGCTCACGGATGGCGACAGTCTCACGATGGTCTTTTACGATGCTACGGGAAGAACTGTAAAGACACAGGGACTTTACAATTCACTTTTTCGTTTTTCAATGACCGATGTAGACCGAGGATTCTATATTTACCGCATCTTCCGCAACGGACAGCCCGTAGCCAGCGGACGGTTGATGATTGAGTAGAGATATATAGGCACGCACATGGATTGACTTTAAACAATGTGCAAGTAAGCGATCATTCCTATATTTGATAACTAATTATCAACTATGGAAATTGAGCTCAATGATTCAAAGCATACCCGCAATAGCTGGATGGAGCGTTTTGAAACGTATTTGCCCGAAGTTGTATACGGTTCGATTGATGGCATCGTCACTACCTTCGCTGTTGTGGCAGGTGCTGCGGGAGCAGAATTGCAAATTAATATAATACTGATTCTCGGAATGGCCAACCTGTTTGCGGATGGACTCTCCATGTCCATTGGAAGTTACTTGTCCAATAAGTCCGAGCGCGACAATTACAACAAGCATCTGCGTATTGAAGCGTGGGAGATTGAGAATATGCCAGAGGATGAGCGCAAAGAGATTGAACTGATTTACCGGAACAAAGGCTTTGAAGGACTGGAACTGGAGATGGTGGTGAACCGCATTACGTCTAACAAAAAAGTATGGTTGGACACCATGATGAAGGATGAGCTCGGATTATCGGAGCAACGAAAGTCACCGCTAAAGGCCGGGCTCTCCACGCTGCTGGCATTTATCATTGCCGGTGCTATACCTTTAACAGCCTATATAGTGGCGTATGCCGGTAAGTATAGCATTGATCCGTTTGTACTTTCTTCGCTGGTAACCATGGTTGCGTTCATACTCATCGGCTATATCAAAACGTATGTTACACAAATAGGCTTGTTGCGAAGTATACTTGAAACATTGTTATTGGGCGCAGCTGCTGCGATGGCTGCTTATTTTCTGGGCGATTATCTGGAAAAGTTATTGGTATAAAAAAAAGTATTTCTGCCGCTGTTTGGCTTGCAAATTTTATTTAACCGTCCGGGTAAATACTGATGCTTTTCAACTATAACATGCATGTTTAAGCAAGCAAATAAATGCTATTGAACAGGACACATGGCAGAATGCAAAACCGTAAATTCGTTATACTAATAGCAGAGACGCATGGTACGGGAGGAAGTAACAACTATACAGGACCGCGAGCAAGCGGGGTACCTGCTCAGTAAAAAACTGACGGTACATAAAAATACAGATGCACTCGTAGTAGGTATTGCGCATGGCGGGGCCGTTGTAGCTTATCATGTTGCCCGTGCACTGAAGCTTGCTTTTGCTGTTGTTCCCTGCCGCAAAATCAAACACCCTGCAAACAACTGGCAAACGATCGGATCGGTAAGTATAGATGATGTATTGATCCATGAAGATATACACGATATACCCCAGGACTATATTTACCACCAGGTACAGATGTCACGCATAGGTATTGAGCGCGAGTTTAATTTTTACTATACCAACAAACCTCGTCCGGAGTTTGCCGGTAAAACGGTAATCATTGTAGATGATATGCTGCAGGAGAGTGATGCCATGCTTGCATGTTTGCACAGCGTGCGTAAGCAGAAGCCGCATTGTCTTATTGTTGCTGTTCCGGTAATGGCATTCTCGGCACTCCGCGTGGTAAATGAAGAAGCCGATGACGTTGTATTTATCCGCATGGCTTCCGGATTTGACTCAGTCAAAACTATATATAACACATTGCCGGCCGTAAAAGAAGAAGAGGTGCGTGATCTCTTGTCCCGTTCCATGAAAGCCGTTATTCAGGATTGAATTCTTTTCTTTCGAAACTACGTAAAAGTCCATATCGGTAACCGGGTATCTAGTCCGGATGTAAAATCAGTTGTTATTTTATTATAAACGATTCAGGGAAATAGCGTGAAGCTTTCGTCATGCAAGGGTAAATATGTATTTACCGGGGTTCCGGGGAAGCTGGCGAGGCGCTGTATTAGGCACCTGCACGACACACGGTAAAAAATTATTTTCAGGTTCAGAACGCTATTCTTAATTTGAGGGTCAACGCTTTCAAAACTTTTTAATCCATCATGAATAATATACGCATTCGGGTATCGCTACCGGTATATATAGCGCTGATGTTTACACTTTCGCATTCTATAGCGATCGCACAGAAAACTGCAGGGCAAAACAAGTCGCTGGGGCAGCTTCAGCAGGAGTTTGTAGACCTGCGGTTTGGTATGTTCATTCATTTCAATATACCAACCTATATGGATCATGACTGGGCGGATCCTGATGCATCGCCAGCCATTTTTAACCCGACCAAACTAAATTGCGACCAATGGGCTAAGGCTGCAAAAACAGCTAACATGTCGTACGGTTGCCTGACTACCAAACATCACAGCGGCTTTGCTATATGGAATACTAAAACAACGAACTATAATGTAATCAACAGTCCGTTGAAGCGCGATGTGGTAAAGGAATATACCGAAGCCTTTCGTGCGAACGGGCTGAAGGTGATGCTCTACTATTCTATACTGGACACACACCACAAACTTCGTCCGGGCCATATCAGCAAACAGCATATTGATATGGTCAAGGCACAGCTTACAGAATTGCTTACCAATTACGGAGAAATTACAGCGTTGATCATTGATGGATGGGATGCACCGTGGTCGCGTATTTCGTACGATGATGTGCCGTTTGAAGAAATATACTCACTGGTCAAATCCATTCAACCGAACTGTCTCGTGATGGATCTGAATGCAGCGAAGTACCCGGCAGAAGCGTTATACTATACCGATATAAAATCATACGAGCAGGGAGCAGGTCAGCATATATCCAAAGAAACAAACCGTTTACCGGCATTGTCGTGTCTGCCGATCAATGCCAACTGGTTCTGGAAAACGTGGTTCCCGCGCGACCCGGTGAAAGATCCTGCAAAGCTGGTTAACGAAAATATTATACCCTTCAACAATGCATACTGCAATTTTATTCTGAACGTTGCTCCGAACCGCGAAGGACTCCTGGATGACAATGCTATAGCTGCTCTGAAGGAGATTGGTAAACAATGGAAACACCAGGGACCTGTTGCTAAACTTCCTGTGGCTGATGCTCCGATCATATCCTCAAATATAGCGAAGTATCAACCCAGCAACAGCAGCTGGAGCGATGACATGTGGATTATGGACTTTGCCAATGATGATGACTTTACCACTGCGTGGGCGTCTAACCCAACCGTTAAGCGTCCGTGGCATGAAATTGATTTTGGTCGCGAGAAGCCATTCAATGCTATCACTATCTATGAAAACAACAGTCGCATTCGTAAATATCATGTTGAGTACTATGAGAATGGTGTATGGAAAACATTGCTTTCCGGCAGTCAGGCAGGTAAAGCAAAGATTCACCGATTTGACCGTGTATGGGGAAGTAAAGTAAAAGTGGTGATTGAAGAGTTTAGTGATACACCCTCTATAGCTGAGGTCGGAGTATATAACGAAAGAAGATGATATATATTTTCAACACTATAGATCGTGATGCAGCAGGTGTTTTACCAGCCAATACACTTATAATAAAAACCGTGTGATGTGCACGGTTACGGGTAAGTAAAATATTGGCCAGCTATGTACTTCTTGTGCGGAGAATCCAATAGTTGCTAGGAATTAAGGGATGGTTTGATATTTTCGTGCATGATTCTCAAAACCACTCTCTGCTGCGCGATCGCTGCGTGCATTTCAATTTCTGTGCGTGCACAGGAAATTGCCAAGTCTTATACAGACCTTACCGAGTATGTAAATCCGTTGATCGGTACAGCTTCTACACATGCATTGTCCAATGGTAACACGTATCCTGCTATAGCGTTGCCGTGGGCTATGAACTTCTGGATGCCGCAGACCGGACCGATGGGCGATGGCTGGGCCTATACCTATACAGCGAATAAAATAAAAGGCTTCAAGCAAACACATCAGCCATCTCCCTGGATGAATGACTATGGTCAGTTTTCCATTATGCCGCTAACTGGTAAATTGAGACTTCGTGAAGATGAACGGGCCAGCTGGTTCTCGCACAAAGCAGAAGTTGCCAAACCAAATTACTATCGTGTATACCTTGCAGATCATAATGTTACTACCGAGTTAACACCAACGGAGCGTGCTGCGTTTTTCCGATTCACCTATCCCAAATCAGATTCATCCTATATTGTTGTAGATGCATTTGACAAGGGATCCTATATTAAAATTATACCCGATCAAAAGAAGATCATTGGCTACACCACACGCAACAGCGGTGGTGTACCACAGAATTTTAAAAATTACTTTGTTATATATTTCGACAAGCCTTTCGCGCTGGCGAAGACGTGGAATAAATATCAACTGCAGCAAGGTGTTGAATTTACAGGAGATCATGCCGGTGCTGTTGTTGGTTTCAAAACTTCCGTAGGTGAGCAGGTACATGTGCGTGTAGCCTCATCGTTCATCAGCTTCGAACAGGCTGAACTCAATTTGAAAGAGATCGGCAATGATAGTTTTGAAACTGTTAAACAAAAAGGACAGGCTGCCTGGAATAAAGAGCTTAGCCGTATCGTTGTGGAAGGTGGTACAGAAGATCAGTTGCGTACATTTTATTCATGCCTGTATCGGTCATTACTTTTTCCGCGCAAGTTTTATGAGCTCGATGCTTCTGGTAAAGTAGTACACTATAGCCCGTATAACGGGCAGGTGTTACCAGGCTATATGTTTACCGACACAGGCTTCTGGGATACATTCCGTTCGTTGTTCCCGTTCCTGAACCTGATGTACCCGGAGTTGAGTGCGCACATGCAGGAAGGATTGATAAACGCTTATAAAGAAGGTGGATGGTTACCCGAGTGGGCAAGTCCAGGGTATCGTAATGTGATGATCGGATCGAACTCTGCATCCATCGTATCCGATGCCTATATAAAAGGAATGCGCGGATATGATATAAACGCATTATATGAAGCAGCGTTGAAGAACGCAAACAATGAAGGGCCGCTTACAGCTGTAGGTCGCGCGGGTGTTAAAGACTATAATACATTAGGCTACGTTCCGTATGATGGTGGTGTAAATGAGAATGCCGCGCGTACTCTTGAGTATGCGTATGATGATTTTGCGATCTATCAGTTAGCAAAAGCTTTAAACAAACCTAAAAAAGAAATTGACTTGTTTGCCAAGCGTTGCCAGAATTATCGTAATCTCTTTGACAAGCAAACCGGTTTGATGCGTGGCAAGAACAAGAACGGTACATTTCAATCTCCGTTCAATCCTTTCAAGTGGGGCGATGCGTTTACAGAGGGTAACAGCTGGCATTATACCTGGTCAGTGTTTCATGATGTACAGGGATTGATTGACCTGATGGGAGGGAAAGAAAAGTTTGCTATGAAACTTGATTCCGTATTCACGCTGGCTCCTGTGTTTGACGATAGTTACTATGGTGCAGTAATCCACGAGATACGCGAAATGCAAATTGCAGATATGGGACAGTACGCACACGGCAATCAACCGATACAACACATGATATACCTGTATAATTACGCAGGTCAGCCGTGGAAGGCGCAACAGTGGGTACGTGAAACCATGAACAAGCTATATTTACCGACACCGGATGGTTACTGCGGTGATGAAGACAACGGACAGACTTCTGCCTGGTATGTTTTCTCAGCATTAGGATTTTACCCGGTATGCCCTGCAACGGATCAGTATATATTCGGAACACCGTTCTTTAAAAAGGCTACGCTGCACCTGGAGAATGGAAAGCAAATCGTAATTAATGCTCCCGCCAATAGTAAGGAGAATTATTATATAGGTTCATCATCGCTGAATGGTAAAGCGTTTACCAGAAGTTGGATAAGTCACCAGGAACTCACGAATGGTGCTGTGCTTGATTTTACAATGACTGCACAGCCAAACAAACAGCGCGGTATAGCGGCAGAGGATGTGCCGTATTCGTTCTCATTGGAGAATAAAAAAGAAGTAAGAAGTAAGAAGTAATGTTTTACCAAATGCTTAATGTTAGTGCTGTGATGATGATGCGAAAATTGGTTTTTGTTTTTCTGGTAGTCGTGGCGTGCAGCCGTGCCGTTGCACAGGATAACCTGGTGCAGTATGTGAATCCGTTGATCGGAACGCATAAGATGGGACATACCTATCCGGGAGCTACCGTGCCTTTTGGAATGGTGCAGTTAAGT
>DJFR01000051.1:0-697 GCA_002432545.1 Flammeovirgaceae bacterium UBA5867
ATAAGACTCTTCTGAAAGCGGTTTATTTTAAAATATAGCTTGGGCGATAGACCGGTATATTGAAGAAATAACTTTTGAAGATAGCGCGAACTTATTCCATAGCGAAAAGCAACGTCTTGTATATTATCACTGAAGTCTTCATGCTTCATATCGGTGATCACGTTGTGAACAAGATCGAACCTGGAGTTCTTGTTTTTGAAAGTATATACCTTCTTTAGCAGAAATGCTTCCAATAGCGCAAGTTGCTCACGGAGCAGCGATGTGTTTAATAGCTGCTCATGGAGTTGCCTTATTTCAATACTATCTATAGCAGCGAAGTCGGTAACATGATCGTTGAACTGGTCTACGTGATCGTTCAATACCATTGATGCCGTATGCGGATAAAAACGGATGCCGAGCATTTTATTTTTACCGAGCGACTTGAACTGAAGCGGTTTAATAATTTGTCCCCAGAGCTCGATCCGTGGCGTGGTATCAAACGCATTATCGCGACCGGTTTGAAAGGAACCACTGCCGAGGTTGAACATAATTTCCATACATCCCGTAGCGCAGGCCAAGTCCTGAAACACAACGTCTGTATCGTATTCACACACGTAGAAGCATTTTACGAATGCTCGCAGATGTTCACTGGGTGTAAATTCCTGATACTTCATGCTGTTGGTTAAAGATATCAATATGCTGTCAAACTTAAATGAAG
>DJFR01000051.1:718-4488 GCA_002432545.1 Flammeovirgaceae bacterium UBA5867
CCGTTAATCGTTATCCGGAAGTCGCTGGCTTATGTATTATTGAGTGTTGAAATGTTCTTTTATTGATATTAAAAACCTCGTTATTGTGCGATAATAAATGAGAATAGTTATGTTTTTTATTTTTGGTGAAAAGCGCGCTCTTGTAAAGTATCATTCAGATAACGTTGCTTCGTGTAGTCATTGTAATTCATTAGGACTTAGCTTCGCAGTTTTTAAGAATTACTTTCACTTCTTTTATGTGCCATTCTTTGCTGTAGATGAAAAAGAAGTTGAAGTGCTTTGTTTGAAGTGCAAGGAATATGATAACGCGAATGCAAGAGCCAATCATAATCGACAGATTACGCGAACCCCGTTGTATCTCTATACAGGAGTTATAATGATACTGAGCTTAATCGTGATCAGACTTCTTTCGGATGTTTTGCAATAGGAAGTGACACTTGCGCAAATAATTAGGGCACAAACTTCGTTTAGCTATAGCCATGACTCTACCTGACTGATGCGATCTGCAACTTTCTTCATCTCCATCTCTCTCATTCTTTTTTCGTGTGCCGTACAGGAACATGATCAGAAAAAGCGACCGCTGTTTCCTGTAAAAGAATATGGACGATGGGGTTTCATTGATGATACCGGTGCGAAAGTTGTTCCCTGTAAATTTAACTATGCATATCCCTTTATGGAAGGTATGGCTGCTATACAAGTAGACAGTCTATGGGGTTTTATTGATGAAACGGGAGAAATAGTTATACCACCAAAGTATATTTCTACTGATTCGAAATTTATTCCATTTTTCCAGGATGGACTATGTCAAGTAGAAATGAAAACCGATACAGGTGTGGTAAATATGTTTATTGACAAGCATGATAAGATTGCATTCATTTCGCCTTACAAGTATTGGGAAATAGGTGTTTTTTTAAGCGGCAGAGCCAGGGTCGAAATAAATGACGAGATATGCTACATGGATAAAAAGGGGAAGGTTGTGTTAAGAACCGGATTTCAAGCTGGCGGTTGGTTTAGCGAAGGAATTGCTAATCTTTGGATGATTGACAGTGACAGTTCGGTGTATATAGACACGACAGGTCATGTACTTGCTAAATTTTCTGATTTCGGAAATGGAGATTTTCACGATGGCTTGGCTATAATACACAACGATTCAACTTATTGTATTAATAAAACTGGTAAGCATGTTTTTACTGCTGAGCGAAGCGATTTGATTTATCACAATTTTAGTGATGGAATGGCTACAGTATATGACAGAGATCAGGGATACGGATTTATGGATCGGACAGGTAAAATTGTTATCCCTCCGAAGTATGACATGACGGCTGAATTTCATGATGGTTTATGTGCAGTGATTGTAAATGATGCGTGGGGATTTATTAATAAGAACGACAGCATGGTTATAGCTCCTCAATTTGATTATGTACGGGGTTGGTTTACGAATGGGATTTGCGAGGTGGAGAAAAATAATCTGAAAGGTTATATTAATAAAAAAGGGAAGTATATCTGGCGCGAACAATACCCGGCACAGTATGGTAAAATTGATTTGAAGCAGTGGAAGTTGGATACACTCGAGATTCATCGTGCCTTATTGGATTATAAATTTGAAACATATTTCAACTATGTTAGAATGGGTGGCTTTCGTTATGGGAATGAACTATCCTTAATCCTTGATACAACTGATTTGACCGCATTTGCCGACAAGTACCTGGCGTATAAGCTATATCTTGTTAATCAAACAAATGATACTGTAACTATTCCGATTCGGAGTGGTAGACTTAAGCTTATGCCTCAAGCTATTAATCCGAAAGGAGAATGGCAGGATCTGGATATTCATAATTTTTTTACGTGTGGAAACGAACCACGAGAATATAGCATGCCACCCGCAGGCTATCAGGTTTTCGCAGCACCGTTCTTTAAAGGTTCCTATAAAACCAAGTTCCGGTTTAAACTTTACCTCGAAGACAAGGAATTATATTCCAATACCTATACCGGCTATATGAACCCGGAACAGTTTGTTACGGAAGAAACTCGGTTGTGGTAATGTTGCAACTGGTAATGATAGACGCTTTAGAAAGAAAAGTCCCGTTGGGAAGTAATATGAATGCGTTTCGAAAAAAATAAAACACACTTAACACAAAAAATAAGATTAGTGCTTATATAGTGTCCGATTATCTGATATAGTTATGAGGTTATTTTTTAAGATGGTTTTAGTGGGTGCCGTTGCACATCTTTCATCCTGTAGTGAACATGGTGGTACAGTTAAAGATGTTAATTTTTACCTGTCGCTAAAGAATGCTGAGGGTAAAAATCTACTTGATTCTGCCACAGATGACTACTATGTAAAAGACAGTATACGACTATACCGCCTGGCAGATGGCGTGAAAACGGAAATATACCACCCGACTCATGATGCCCAGCGAAATTTTGTAATACTTAAAAATGTAGACGATGAGTACTGCATGATGGTGTTAGCAGATGAAGGCACAGGCAATCAGTCTCAGACAACTACAACGCTCATCCAATGGAAGTTGAAGGATAGTAACAATGTAGATACCGTGCAAACCTACGTTTATAAAAAGATTACCGACAGCAGCATATCAATCGTGTTAGAGAAAATAACGTATAACGGAACTGTTGTGTGGGATAGTGCTACCGATCCGGCCGGTGCAAACATTGGTGGCGTCTTTTATACTCGGTGGGTGGAGATTGTAAAATAAATGTATAATTAAGGTTTGCCGAAAATGCTATATTTGGTAAGCTCCCATGATAATATACCGAATCGTACTACTTTCTTTCTTGTCCGTGCCTGCCTGGGCGCAGATTGATAAAGATCTCTCCGAGCTGTCTGCTGAAGAAAAAAGGATTCTTCATAGTATAGGATCGTATCATATTGTGAAAACGGATACCACTGGTAAACTTCATCTTTTTTGGCCGAAGGAAGATTCGTTGTGGGCATCGAGTGAGAGAATGTCAACGGAAAAGCTTCTCGAACTGACACATCATGAGAAGCCTATTATAAGATGTCGTGCGTTTGGAGCGTTGGTTGATATAGATATTAGTAATACACTTTCGATCATTGAAGAACATCTGTATGATACCGCCTGGGTGCATAGTTCTCCTGGTAGTTGTCTCGATACGAAACAAAGAGCCGGAGACTATTTTGTAGAGGTATACCAAAGGAAGTGCCGTCTCATGAAAAATCCTATACAAAACAGTAAGCTTGACAGTCTTCTTATTTTTCAACCGAACAACTTATGGTCCAGGTATATGGCGATGCACAGAGCTGCGCGTGCCGGAAAATATTACGATCGAATAAGAGAAATAGTATTGGAAGGTGATTTTAGAGAAACAGGTCTTACGGTATTGGCCAAGTTTCGCAAAGAACAGGATATAGATGTAATTCTAAATTGGAATGTTGTCAAGGCGGCTAATAAAGAAAAAGCGAACACATATACTTTCTATGCGATTTCGATATTTCCGCATCCTGCGTTCTCATCGTTTCTTCGGCAGAATATGAGAAAGGCTATACTCACTAAACCCGATATGTCATGCCGCGGATTATATCTTGCTGTGGCTAATTATAACAACAAAACTTCGCACGATCTTCTGTTACTTCCGTTTCAGATTACAGACAAGAGTATACGAGGCGAACATTTGCAAACACTGTCAAGTGTTTTAAAAGAGAATTCTGATCCAATCTATAACGATCTTCGTGTCCGTTTAAAGGCATATCAGTAGTATAGGTATATTTCTAACTATTGCTACTAGCC
>DJFR01000051.1:4551-10397 GCA_002432545.1 Flammeovirgaceae bacterium UBA5867
ATTGGTGGTGTCTACTTTTACGATGGCAACGGTGCGGCCGTAGCGATCGGTTTTGGTGGGGAGTATAATTATCGATTTACCGGTTATGAGACTGGATATATACTCTTTCGCTACGTTGGCGAAGTCCTGGCCTTTTTCGGGGCAGTCTATGCCGTGCAGGCGAACTCGTATTTTTTGATTGTTGTCCAGCAGGGCGGTAAAGGTATCGCCATCGGAGATCTTTACTACTTTGGCGGTGAGGACTTGTGCGTGAAGTAAAACATGGACTAAAAACAGGAGTGGAAATAAAAAGACTATGCGCATCAGACTGCTAAACTATATAAATAATTATTAAACGCCCCGAGATAATTTTATTATACCGCCTGCTGTTTTTGTTTTAGCAGCTCGCTATAGATTTCAGAGGCGAGTTGCGTTAATTGTTTTTCGCGGTTGGCGATGTCCGTCAGGTCGAGGAGTTCGCTTTGTTGGGTGAGGTTGAAATATAGGTTGAGGATGGCGTCATTCTCCGTATCGAGGCCGATGAGGTTGAGAATGGTTTCACTCAGGTGCAAGTGATAATCGCCCGCACCAAGCCCAAGCGTATTTAACCCGTTTACGAGTTTGTTGTTGATGAGGTCGTCTTTGATGAGAGATAAGATTAGTTCGGAAGTATGTTGTTGAATCATTGACATAACATTTATTGTTCAATGTTATATTAAAATTATATAAAACACAATTTAAATTGTTTATTAACTTATATTAGTTATGTTTTTATTGATTTAATTGTCTGACTATCAGTGTGTAGTTTTGATTGCTAGTAGAAAATACTTTAGATCAAATTTATGCCAAAGAAAGAGATCAATAGAATAAAAGTTGTGCTCGTAGAGAAAAAGAGAACGAACAAATGGTTAGCAGAGCAATTGGAAGTTAATCCCTCAACCGTTTCACTTTGGTGTACCAATGATGCTCAGCCATCGCTTGAAACTCTTGTTGCAGTGGCAAAGGTTCTTGATGTTGATGCGAGGGAGTTGATTGTGTCTACTAAGAGATGAGCGAGCTATACTTATTTTTAAATATTTTGGTTTTTGTCAGATGTATACTATATATTTAATATACAGTTGCCTGTAACCTGTCGAATCGTTTTTGAGCATGTTTATTTATAATGTTCCAAATCTCTTTTCGTTGTAATGATAACAAAAACAGTGGGGGTTGGGGAAATACGGACAACACTAACCGGCTATACAAAGCTGATTACTTTCTATGAGAATTGTAGAGGTTATAGGAATAAGGACATTCTTGTCTCTTTTGATGATTTGAGTTGGTTTGACGCCAATATGTGTGCTTTGCTAAAAGGAATTATACACAAGTTGGCATTAGAGAATAACTTAATTTTCTATGTGGAGAGTTCTGGAACTATAACGGAAAAGTTTGATATCTTGATCAGAAATGGTTTTTTGGAGACATTAACTGCTCCCAGAGGGAAAACCGGGTCAGAGATAACTTTGAAAGGTTTCCGTCCATCCGAAGATGTTGCTTTTCTTAAGTATGTTGAGAATAGTTTACTTGCTCATCAAAGTCTTACTATTTCGGAGAGAGAAAAGTCGCTTCTTATTGATTCTTTCCTCGAAGTTTTTGTAAACGTAGAGAAGCATGCAGATACATCACACCCTATATTTGCATGTGGTCAATATTACCCAAATAAACACTTATTGAATTTTACCCTTGTCGATCTTGGGGTGGGATATCTACCTCCCATTAGAGAATTCACCAATGGAAGGGTAAAGGATTCACGAGGCGCGATTCTTTGGGCTTTAGAAGGCAACAGCTCTAAAAAAGGGGCTCCGGGTGGTTTAGGGTTGAGACAAATCCAAGAGCATTGCGCAAAGAATGATTCCACTTTTGGGATTATTACCGGGGGATCTTATTGGGATAATAAGAGAAGTAAGGTTGTAAGCACTAAACAATTTTGCGGAACTGTCGTTAATCTTATATTTACTTGCAAATAAAAATTCCAAAAATATGGAAATCTCAGTTTCTAAAATCATCGGAAAATCATCTGCGATTTTACACACTGACGGGTTAGCCTTGTTCGAGAAACTTGCGTCAGTTTCGAAAGAGCCAATTGCAATATCGTTCAAAGATATTGCGCATTGTACTACAGCTTTTCTGAATGCATCAATTGGTAAATTTGTTATTCTCCAGAATGGAAATGTTAAACGGTTGAATTTTGTTGAGGTATCTGAAGAAATAAAACAGAAGATTGATTTAGTGATTGACAATGCAATAGATGAAAAAAAAAGAATTAGCTTAAGCCGTTCAGCAGAAGCAATTCTTCCATGATAACTTATTTGAAAGATCAGCCAGCTCCTCAAGAAGGGGCTGTTTATTTTTTTGATTCAAATGTATGGATTTATATTCTTGATCCTCCGACTTCTCCGACTGCACGAGGCAAACAATATCTGGATTTTTTTGACGCAATCGTAACTCTTTCCGATAATCCAAAATGTAAGAAAAAACCAAGTATTTATATAAATATACTTGTGCTTACTGAATTGGTTAACGCCCTATTGAGAAGATATATGGATGCATATAACGATTCCGGAGGTAGTGATTATAATTTTAAGGAATATCGAGCAACACAAGATTATCAAAGAAACCTTGCGAGAATAGTAAGTGATTTACAGGGATACCTACCATATATTCAAAACGAACATAGCATTGATCTTGATCCAGTAAGTCACCTCGCTTTGATGCCTCATAACTCAGATTATAACGATTTCATATATAAGCGATTGGCATTAGATCTGAATATGATTGTAGTTACCCATGATGGAGACTTCGGTAGTGGTGATGGTATTCAAATTATTACTGGTAATAACCATCTACGGTAATCTAGTAATAACATAAATACTTATAATTCTTTTGGGTAACGTGATGCTTCAATTGCATTTACGATAGTATAGTTCTAGAGTAATTACTTTTTACATTATACTAAGTCGCATGAAATGTATTCGTTAAAAATAATTTCGTTATTTAAGATCGGTTCCTATTGGGTAATTTTCCTAATCCTAATTTTCATGGCCGCCTCCCAATCAGGCGCTATATTTTTCCATAAAGTTCATTTGTTTGTGTATGCGCTGGCAGGTGCATCTATAGCATTTGTGCTCGCATGGATATTTATAAAAGCAGAACGAAAATCTTTAGCAGACTATAAATTGGTTTGGCAACGCGATACGCTCTTAAAGTTCTTCAAAGGTATAGCTAGTAGGCGTAGCCAGTTTTTTAGCGATCGTATTGGTGTTGGTTCTATTTGCAAACCTCGAGATCAACAGAAACCCTGAGGCATGGACCGCCTGGACATTATTCTGGTATTTGTCCATTATACCGGTTGCACTTATGGAAGAGATTGCTTTTCGGTCGTATCCATTTTTAAAATTGAATAATGCGTTTGGGTTGCGGGTAACACAGTTGGTAGTGGCAGTTGTTTTTGCGCTCTATCATGTAGCCCTCGGCTGGAGTATAGTAACAGCGTTTTTAGGTCCGGGCATCTGGGCTTTTGTGTTTGGTATAGCAGCCATTCGCTCCAATGGTATAGCGCTCCCTACCGGTATACATGTTGGTTTAAATGTAACGCTAACTATACTGGGTATGGGCGGTGCCGGTCATGAGTCACTTTTCAGTACATCACAAACCGAATCGGATACAAATGCAATAGTTGGTTTGTCAACACGTATAGCTGTGTTGCTTGTCGGAGTTTATTTAACCGAGCGGTATATTAGAGAGAATCGAGTGACTTAATAGCTTGTTGTGAAGAACACCAACAATGGCATGGAGACTGTAACGCAATTGCCGTTCAGTCCCGCTATACATTGTTAGCGTTTCGTTGTTTTATCTTTATCGCTTTTATATTCTAAAATGTCAGCAGGTTGGCAGTCCAACGCTTTACAAATAGATTCCAGTGTGCTAAAACGAATTGCCTTCGCCTTGCCTGTCTTTAGGATAGAAAGGTTAGATAATGTCAAATCAACTCTTTCTGAAAGCTCATTCAAAGAGATTTTACGCTTTGCCATCATCACATCTAAGTTTACAATGATTGGCATGGCTTAAACAGTTAAATCATTTTCGTTTTGGATATCTACACCTTTTTTGAAAATAGTCGCAATGATATAGATCACAGCTCCCATCAAAATGAATGCTTGACTGTCTGCCCAAAATTGATTTAAGTTGTCTGGAACAAAACCGTGATGCATTAAATTTTTAACTAGCTGCCTGGCGATGTAACTCAACAGTCCTATAGTAATAGTATAATAACTAAGTTGTGAAATTTGTCTCGAAACAAAGCTGTTGAACGGTTTTGATAAATCCATTTTGTGCATTAGCCTGATAACTATGTAAAATAAACAAGCTTTTAAAATCGAAATGATTAGAATAAAGCTATAGATGCCGAAAAATGCTAATCTACTGTCTTTATACATTTGAATTAAGTCCAACTTTTGATAAAGATTTTGGACGAATTCAGGCTTGTAAAGACTGAAAAAGAAATTTACTAGTAGGCCTCCTGCTTCAATAGACAAGCCTACAAAAATGAACCAAGCCACAATATATAAGCCCCAAAATATGAAGTTGTTTGTTTTTGACATAGGGTTAGAATTTATGTCACAAAAATAATAAATATTTATCGATAAACAATAAATATTAATTTAAATTCAAAATATTCCTATCAATTCTGCGTGCAACCAGTGACGTCAGTTACAATGATCCCCAACGCATCAAAGCCTGACGCAATAATCTTTTTGAGAGCATCGGATTGATACACCATCGTCCGTTACTGTACACATGCAATCACATAGGAAAGTAAAATTCCTTTCGTATAGCGTCTAATCAAAGTATAAACTTTCGGCACGATTCTTATTTCTACATTTAGATAATATTATTTCATGTCATGAAGAAATACCAGCTTGGCGAGTTCGAAGAGATCGTTATCCTCGCTATCGCCATTCTCAACAACGAAGCCTATAGCGTTGCTATAAAAGATGAAATTGAATCGCGACTGTCGCGCAGTGTGAGTATGGGTGCGCTTCATACCGCACTCAACCGACTGGAAGATAAAGGCTATCTCCGTTCGTTTGCAGGCGAAGGCACGGAAGAACGCGCAGGTCGCCCGAAGCGCTACTTTGAAATTACAGCGATGGGTAAAAAAGCCATGATACACGCCAAGGAAACGCGCGATGGTATGTGGCGTGCTATACCAAAAACAGTTTGGCAGATTACTATAGCGGGGGCAGGCCAATGAAAAATTATACCGAACAACCGCCCCGGCTCTTCCTGAAATTCTTCCGCTGGTTCTGCCACCCGCGCATGCTCGACTATATAGAAGGCGATCTGCTGGAAGTATATAAAGTGCGTGTAAAGAAGTATGGCAAACGCAAGGCCGATCTCAAATTCATAATCGATGTACTGCTGCTCTTCAGGCCCGGTATCATCAGGCCCCCTAATAATTATAGAAATTTAAACAACCCTGTTATGATCAGAAACTATCTCAAGATCGGCTATCGAAATATAGTGAAGAATAAAGGCTACTCGTTTATCAATGTTACCGGGCTGGCCCTGAGTATAACGTGTGCTATTTTTATTTTCTCGTTTGTAAAGTATAATCTCAGCTTCGATAACTTTCATGAGAACCCCGATCGTATCTATAGGGTCGTTACTGAACTCCACCGCGATGTTATAGCCTATAGAAGCAGTGTGCCTTCACCACTCGGAGCATTCTTTCGCAACGATCATACCTACGGTGAAAAAATAGCACGCGTATTTACTGAGCACAACGCATTGATCACGTTGCGAAATGGCGATAACATTACCAAGTT
>DJFR01000051.1:10572-15969 GCA_002432545.1 Flammeovirgaceae bacterium UBA5867
ACCCTGAAAGCGTACGACCCCTGGGTGGCGAGCGACACCGATGGCTGGGGTGGTATACTGAATGATATGAAGTGCTATACACGGCTTCGTCCGAATACATCTGTTAAAAAAGTAGAAGAAGTGTTGTCTGCTTATGTGAAGATATACCGGCCTACCAGCAAAAATGTACATCACTATAAATTGCAGCCCCTTGCCGATATGCATTTCAATGCGAACTATGGTGGTTCCATGACAAAGAGTAATCTCATGATTGTATTTGTGATCGGTTTGTTCCTGATCGTTACCGCTTGCGTAAACTTTGTAAACCTGGCTACAGCGCAGGCACTGAAACGTTCCAAAGAAGTAGGCGTACGAAAAGTACTGGGCAGTTTAAAGACGCAGCTCTTCTGGCAATTTATATTTGAGACAGGCATTATAACGTTCGCAGGTATACTTATAGCCGCGATGCTGTCGTATACTATATTTCCGATCGTCAACGATTTTTTCGGAACACAAATACCGGTCAACATATTTTCAGATGGCTCGTTGGTATTGTTCGTGCTGGGGCTGGGTATAGTGGTTACATTCTTTGCCGGCAGTTATCCCGGCCTGGTGCTGGCAGGTTTTCAGCCGGTAGCTGCACTCAAGGGTAAGCTTTCGCGGCAAACGATTGGTGGTTTTAATACAAGACGTACGTTGATCGTAGTGCAGTTTGCTATATCGCAGGTGTTGATCATCGGTATGGTGGTGATCACAAACCAGATGCGCTATACACAACAGTCGGACCTCGGCTTTGATAAAGATGCTATCGTATTGGTGGCTATGGCGAATGGTACCACACCCGAGCAAGCCAAGACTATGAAGACGGAAGTACAGCGCATTCCCGGTGTTGAAAAACTTTCGCTTTGTTTTACAGCACCTTCTTCTGAAGATGATTGGGGTAACTCGATTCGCTTTGAGAACAGCAGTGAAGAAGTAAATTTCAGAACGAGTATAAAATCGGCAGACGCAGACTATATATCTGCCTTCGATCTGAAACTGGTAGCCGGAAGAAATATTCAGCCGTCTGACACTGTGCGCGAAATGATCATCAACGAAGCGATGGTTCGTAAACTCGAGTTGAAGTCTGCCGAAGATGCAATTGGCAAAATGATTACGGCCAACGGAGGTTCCATGCATGCGCCTATCGTGGGCGTTGTAAAAGACTTTCACGATAAATCATTTCACGAAGAGATCAGTCCGGTGTTGATTACAACCTATTCCAAAGGATATTCAACCTATGCCATCAAGCTGAACCTGGCCGAGGCAAAATCGACTATTGCTGCTGTTGAGAAGTTGTGGCTGCAGCAACATCCTGATCAGATCTTCAAGTATCAATTTGTAGATGAAAGTATAGCACGGTTTTATGAATCGGAACAAACAACGCTAAAGCTGATCCAGATCTTTTCGTTTATCGCCATTATCATAGGTTGCCTCGGGCTCTACGGNNCTGGATCTTTGGCCAGGAGTTTACCCGTCTCATAGCAGTAGCATTTTTAATAGCCGCCCCTATAGGCTGGTGGTTTATGAACGACTGGCTGCAGGATTTTAAATTTCACACAACGATAGGGCTATCCACGTTTATGTTCGCTATAGGTTGCTCGCTGGTGGTTGCTGCCGTTACAGTGTGCTACCAGGTAATTCGCACCGCGTTTGCAAACCCGGTGAGGTCGTTGCGGATTGAGTGATACAACTCGTGTGATGTATATAGCAGTCTATGCTGTATACATCATTCTTGTTTTATTTACGGGTTCGTAGATATTTTTTGAATACATTAATGTACCTGTCGTCAAACTTTACAAGTGTAATGTCTTTGTAATTGACCTTCGTTGGCGTCTTGTCCAGCAAACCCGTAGGATCGTAGTATCGAATGCTTATAAAGTTCTTATTTACTTTCGTTATTGGACCAATGAGAAATATAGGATCTTCCAGGTTCTCACATTCAATGATAACATGATAGTCATGTTTCTTTAAGTCTTCGAATATCGTTTGCCAGTTGGTTATTCTTATCTTCTGGTCGATTCCATATTCTGCGTCTATTATTCCTTCGTTCTTTAATATTCTTTTAAATCCCCGGTCGTACTTGTTACATCGGATGGCATCAAACTGATCTTTTCTAATGATAGCATACCCGTTCAGGTTAAATTCTTCTTCTTTTTGAATCAACAGAAAATCTTTACTGAGTTGTAGAATAAAGCCAGTGATGTCTGCTGATCCTTCTGTAACAGTTCGCTTAATTTTTATAAAGTCTTTTTTCTCGATATGATTTTTAATCATACTGTCGTACTGCTTTGTAGTCATTGCTTTCAATTTACTTTTGAAATATTTTTTAAGATAAGGTATAAAATCTGACTTCGTATATGCTGTATTGAAATTTTACAAGCTATGAACTGCTGCCAATAACAGTCATTTTTAAATATCAACCACTGATCACGATTCTGTAATCGGGTGCGGAATAATTTTTTAATTTTATCCGGAAACATATTCCGGCATGATCAGTACCGAGCTAAAAGAAGGAACAAAGGACGCGCACATCGAACTTGAAAAAATAGTAGTGCAGCAGTTAAAGGCTATACAAACCAGTGAAGACTATGCGCGTCTGTTAAAATATTTCTATGCATTCTTTTGTGAAGTGGAGAAGGCTATAGCTCCGTTCATGACCAGCGAAGTTGTGCCCGACTATAGCGAGAGGCGTAACGCGAGCCACCTGAAAGCAGATATAGAAGCGCTCGGTGGCGATGTTCGTAAAGATATACCGCGGGCTACCGCGCCATCCATCTCCACTAAATACCAGGCACTCGGTGCACTATATGTTATGGAAGGTTCTGTGCTGGGCGGCAGAACCATTGTAAAGATGCTCGAGAAAAATAATATACACACGGGAATTTCATTCTTCTCTGGCTATGGCGAAAATACACCGGTGCTGTGGGGCCGCTTTATAGAATTGCTGAATCAGCAAATTACCGGTGATGAGCATAAGCGGCAAGCTATACAAGCTGCTAAAGATACCTTTACGCTCTTTGCTGTTACTTTTCGCGATGCTGCTGTATTGCACTAGCAATACGAACTATATATAGTGTCAGGATTCTTTTTCTGTCAGGGGAAAATATAGCTCGAAGGTAGCTCCGCTGGTGCTGCCGATCGCGGCTATTTTTCCGTGGTGATTCTCCATAACTTTTTTACAGATGGCCAGTCCGATGCCAGTGCCTTGAAACGCATCGCTGTGTAGCCGTTGAAAGACATCGAAAATCTTTCCGCGGTGTGCGTTATTGAAACCTATACCATTGTCCGAAACAGTTACTTTGCTATAGGGTATATCTTCAATACGTACGGTGTCGGATTTTATCTCAATTTCGGCAGCGTGATCTTTCTTTGCAAACTTCAGACTATTGTCGATGAGGTTTACAAACAACTGTGTTAACTGAAAGGATATACCTTTAATGGTTGGCAGCTTTGAGACTTTGATGGAAGCTTTTATTTCTTCACTGTCCATTTCAAATTGCTGCGCTACGTTATGTACAATTTCATTGAGGTCAACTTCTTTGAGTACATCACTCGGATTGCTGCTGTTGAGTTTCGAATATTCAAGAAGGTCTGCAATCAATTCCTGCATGCGTGTGGCTGACTTTTGCATGCGCCCTACAAAATCACGAATCATAGGTGATGCCTGATCGTCTGCGCGAAGTATACGCGAAGCAAAGATCTGTATTTTTCGCAGCGGCTCCTTCAGATCGTGCGTGCCGATCCAGTTCAGGTTTGCCAGTTCTTCGTTTGCCTTCTTTAAGCTGTTGGTAAGCTGTATATAGCGCCTCTCTTCTTCTTCCAGGTACATGGAGTAAAATTGTCCCTGCATTAAATGCGCTAACTTGGCAGCAGCGTTCAACTCCGGAGTTTTCCACTCAATACTTTTGTTCTTTACTTTCTCCTGCCAGAGCTCGAACGATTTTCGTGGTGTTAATCGCGCACCCGGATCTTCGCTGTCGCCCTTGGTAGGATTGCCCGCCCAATTTATAGTCTCATCCATTTCCGAACGAAACCATATTATACCATCCTTATCGGCATTGCCTAAATTATGATATAGAATGCCGGATGCAATTCTACCATACGCTGCAGCCGGAGGGAAGTGTTGAGACAATGAATCGGTAGTATAGCTCCCGTCAACGGACTGGCTGATGAGCCACGGTAACAATTCTTTGATCTGCTCCAGCGAAGGAGTTGATCGTGCTGGTGCAATAATACCGTTGCGGATTACAGCCACCCCGGTAGCGTTGGGTATATCGGTGATCTTGTGAAGTATTCTCGGCTCTGTCAAGAAATTGTCAGCCTGTGCTATACTTTTTAATATATAGTCGAGACGGCCGTCCAGTATACCGGCCAATTCATTTTCAGCAGCAGACTCGCGTACGGAGATCTGCGAAGTGAGAAAGTGTCCCTGAAGTTGTGCTGCCAGGCGAGTATAGAACGGAACCTGCTTGGGCGTGTAGTGGTGGCACGCGATCAGCCCCCAGAGTTTTTTGTTTTCAATCAGCGATATGGTAAGCGTTGCACCAACGCCCATATTCTTGAGATACTCGATGTGCATAGGCGATACACTTCGAAGTATAGCATGGCTCATGTCGAGTTGCCTGATATTCGCTGTACTGTCTGCAATTGTCAGTATCGGTACAGGTATATAGTGAACGTCAACAATAATACGCAGCAGGTTTTTTAAATATAGTTCACGTGCCTGTGCCGGTATATCGGTATGCGGATAATGGTGGCCGAGAAAACTTTGTATATCGTCACGTTTACTTTCAGCAAACACTTCTCCGTTATAGTCTTTATCAAAGCGATAGATCATAACACGGTCGTACCCGGTTATACTTCGTGTCTCATCGGCAATGGATTGGCAAACTTCCTGTAAACTTTCTGCCTGTTGTATGTTACGTACAAATCGTTTGGTCTGGTTAAACTGATCGGTAACGGTAAGGCTGCCATCGGGCGTTTGCTCGAACTCCAGCGTATATAGGTCGTTTACTTTGTGCGCGGTAATGTTGAACCCCGCATCCATAACGGTACAGGCAAAGCTTGTATCAAATAATTCATTGGCGAGATAGTGCCCGAGTCGTGCACAATCATCTGCGGCAAGAATATCGCAGATCGGTCTGCCAAGTATATGCGTAGCTTTTCGGTTTAGTATATCTGCGCAGTTGGCACTGCAGTATTGTATTATATGCTGTGCGCTTGAATCAACGGTAATTAAAAAACCATGCGGCTGAATAGCTCCGGGAATGTGGATTGGTTCCTGGTCGCAGCTTTCCAGCGACTGATTTTCTTTGTTAACAATATCAACTACTCTCATTTCACACTTTCAAACTCTTGAAGACAATTTTCGATTGC
>DJFR01000051.1:16015-25174 GCA_002432545.1 Flammeovirgaceae bacterium UBA5867
AATATGAGGAACTATATTTTTCTCTTGTAAAAGATTGAAGAACTCCTCACCGTTTCCGGCTTTATATAAAGTCAGTGTTGATGGAGAGCTTTTCCTGATTTCCTGAAATGCCTCACTGAATAACATCTGATCATCAGAGTCGTCATCGACATAAAAAACATTAATGGGAGCGGGCATTTTTCCTGATTAAATCTTTCTAACTACTACAAAAAAAATCTGAAAATAAAACGATTTTTGATAAAAGGTATTGTCATATAATTACCAGACTCGTATTACCTTTTATACATGTCTTATTCAGGCTAACGAAACAAAGATGCGGATGGTTCTACTGATATACTTGTTTACAGGAATGTTCTATATATTCCACACTTTACAGGAGTTCATGTCTTTATTGTGTCGATATATACATGATTCACGCGCGATCAATATATTGCCAATTATTATCGTATAGATAACCGGTATGGAAAACATTGTACTCGTAGTTAGTTGTCTCGGTGTAGTACAGGCTGTTCTGTTGTGTGTTTATCTTTTTTCACTAAAAGATAAACAAGCCAATATAGTGCTGGCATTTATACTGCTTACACTTATTATAGTGGTGGGTAAATCGGTTGTGAATAACTACATGTTGATGCCTGCGTGGATACGCAACCTGGGCATTGCCGGGAAATTACTTACCGGTCCGTTTCTATGGTTTTATGGCAAAGTGCTTTTTGAACGGAAAGAATTTTCAGAGCGTGACTATATTCATATTGTCCCATTTATACTCTATGCTTCGTTCTGCTGGCTTATTCCCAATGGAGCCGATTTTACATCGTACCTCATGGCATCGCTCGTGTTTGCACATGTAGCGGTATACCTCATGGTTTGCTGGTATTACCTTGTTAACAGGTTGAAAGGAGCGCGGTTGTTGCCGTGGTATCGAAATATAGTATTGGGCATTACCATTATCTGGTTTTTGTATGTGGGTATTTTTGTCGGGTTTATACCGGTGTATATACTCGGGGCGGTTTTCTTTTCATTCCTCATTTATATATTCTCCTACCTGTTGCTGAAGCGGCATGTGTTTAATCTTGAAAAGTACAACAACACTGCGTTGACTCCGGAAGCTTCTTCGCAGTTGTTGCAACAGATAAAAGAGTTATTCGAGGTAAAAGAAATTTTTTTAGAGAGTACGATTTCCGTGAAAGCAGTAGCCGAAAACCTGTCCGTTACTCCGCGTGAAGTATCGCAGGTGATCAACGAAAGTGTGCAGATGAATTTTTCGGAATTCGTAACGTATCATCGTATCGCGAAAGCCAAAGTGCTGCTGGCTGATCCGGGCTATTGGCAACAGAAGATCGAGAGCGTTGCGTACGACTGTGGTTTTGGTAACGTAACGTCATTCAATCTTGCCTTCAAAGCCGACACCGGACTTACACCTTCGCAGTATCGAAATCAGTTTAAAGTCGCCTGAGGTTGTCCTAAAATAACTTTTTTACTTTAAGAATCGCGATTATTAAAGACTTCTGACGTTGCAAAGCGGATCCTTGCCAGAAAAAAGAAGTATGAATCTGGCAAGTGTTTATCAATCGTATCAAAAATCAGGAAGGTATTTTTTAGGACTCGTGTTCGTGTTGTTAACGCTCACCGGTCGCACACAAAATCTTTACACCGTGAGCGGCAAGGTGGTGAGCCCGACCGGCGAGGTGTTGATGGGCAACGTGGTGGCGTTATCTGTTGTCGACTCCAGTTTCGTGAAGGGCAACAGTTTTCTGGAAGGTGATTTTGAACTGGCCGGATTGGACAGGCGTGAAGTGCTGCTGAAACTAACTTCGCTGCAATTTAAAGACACGGTGTTTCGTGTGGTGTTTAACGAAAAGCAATCTGTACAACTGGGGGAAATAGTAGTGAACGATGGTATGAAGATACTCGATGCCGTGGAGATTGTAGGCGATGTTCCGTTGTTTAACGCGCGACCCGATGGTGTGCTGCAGGTAAATGTAGCCAACACCGTGCTGGCCACCAGCAATTCGGTGAACGAGATATTAACCCGAACTCCGCAGGTAACGGTTGACGATGAAGGTATATCTGTTTTCGGAAAAGGACAAGCTATACTATATCTCAATGGAAAACGCGTTCCTGCTGAACGACTTGCTTCCCTTTCGGCCAGCCAGGTTAAGAGCATTGAGGTTATATCGAACCCTTCGGCTATATATGATGCGGAAGGTAAAGCTGTGATCAACATCATTACCAACGATAATCTGCAGGATGGCTACCGCGTTACGGCACAACAACAGCTAACATGGTCTGACATGGCCGGGGCGGCATCAAGCTCCATTCTCAATTTCAATTATAAACGCAGCAAGGTAGATGTATCGGGTAATTATGATTTGAGACTCGGCAATGATGCTGAACTACTCTATACCTCGCGCGTACGCCCCGACCAGGAAGATTACCTGCACTCGGATTTGGTGTGGGATTTTCAACGCGATTTGAAAAACATCTCGAAATATAGTCTGGGTGTTTCCTACGATCTGAATGGCAAAGGTTATGCTTCGCTGGAGTATAACGGCTCGTACGAAAGTACCGATGACCTGACCCGGAACCGGAATCATATTGTAACGCTTGATGAGGATGGTTTATATACCTCGCGTGTAACCCGCGCAGGACTTATCCGCAATAACTCGGCTACGGTAAATCTTAGTACGATACTTGATACGTTGGGATCATCGCTTTTTGTAGGAGGACAATTCTCCAATTATACGGCAACGTTGCGCGATAATATTGATGAAGACAACGTAGTGAACAACGAGGAAGTTTCGCGCATACTGAAAAGCGACCAGAACAACGACATCACTATTATAAACCCGCAGACTGATTTTGTTAAGGTATATGCGCGTGGCCATCGGTTAAGTATAGGTGCCAAACTCAGCTATGCGAAAATTGAGTCGCAGCTGAAATTTTACAGCGCTACCGGTGAAAACAGTTATGAGCCTGATACGGATCGTTCCAATGATTTTGCCTATGAGGAAACCGTGCCTGCCGCCTATATACAGTACGATGGTGCATTCACGAAAACCATAACATACGGACTTGGTATACGCAGCGAGTGGACACGCTATACGTTGAACACCACCGTGCAGGATCATGGTATGTTTCGTTCATCGTATCTAAACTTTTTTCCGAATGCGCAGATGAGTATTGCGTTGAATAAAGTAAAGCTGCGTGCTGCCTATACCTCACGCATCACGCGGCCGTCTTACCAGTCGTTGAGTCCAACGCTGATCTACCAGGATGCATTTACTTCCATTGAAGGGAACCCGGAGCTTCGTCCGGAAAAGACACACGCAATTGAAGTGGGCGCTGCATTCGATATGTTTGATTTCAAGGTTGGGTATAATTACACGATTGACCCGATGAGCGGTGCTGCTCTCCGCGGTGACAGCGATAAAAGCTATGTTCTGAAAAATCTGAATTTCCGAAGCGGTCATTTATACTTTGCAACATTATCGGCTTCGGTTAATACATCATGGCTTACGTCTACTAATAGCGTAAGCGTGAGCTATAATAAATTTACCGATGATCAGTATGGCTATAGACAGGTTGGTGTGCGTCCGCAGATATATATTTACTCCAGCAACAGGATTAACGTTGGTAATATTGTTACGGTGAATGTGATCGGCTGGTACCTGGGCGAGAAGTATTATAGTTTACGGTACAACAAAAGCAGATCTATTGTGGCCGTGGGTGTTGAAAGGGAATTATTTCACAAGGCCATCAAATGTACGCTTACAGCCAACGATATATTTAAGACCAACAGCGCAGCCGGTACGTACGATGTAGGGGAAACCTTTGTTACATACGATCGCACCTATAACCTGAATTACTACCGGTTTACAGTAACGTATACTTTTGGACAGTTAAAGAAGATACAGTATAAAAGCAAATCCACCGGTGAAGCGGAAAACAGCAGGGTGAGGTAAGACAATGCTTTTTGAAAAGATGTATTGTAAAGACTTGCATTACTGCCGACTATTTACTAAGTTTTATATTGCAATCGTAAGACTATAAATAGTAAGAATGAAGTCTGTTTTTGATATAGCCACGCGCGAAGAATTGGCAACCCGTATCAATTCGTTAAGCCGGCAACACCAGGCGCACTGGGGTAAGATGAATGTTTACCAGATGATAAAGCATTGCACGCTGTGCGAAGAAATGATGTTGGGGAAAATGAAAATCAAGCGTGTTTTTATAGGGCGCCTGATTGGCGGAATGCTGTTGAAGAAGGTGTTAAAAGATGAAAGTCCATTCGGAAAGAATTCTCCTACCAGTCCTTTATTAAAAACGCTTCACGAAAGTGGTGATATTGAACAGCAGAAAAAAGAATGGCTAAACCGGCTTGAGCAATATGCGAGCTATACGGACCCTGATTTTGTTCATCCATTTTTCGGACCGATGACAAGGGATCAAATCGGTTTCTTCGCGTATAAACATGTAGATCATCACCTGCGGCAATTTGGCGTATAGACTATAGGTTGTGCAATATTTCCATTTTATTAATGTCTTTAAACTATATATCCCGAACCGTGCTGATAGTTTGGTACGAAGAGATACACCTTGTGCAGAAACAAGTGTGGTGTCTCAAAACTTTAAGGATACCGGGTTGAAATAAAAAGACAGTACAACTTCAATGTGATTTCGATTTTATTTTCGAAATTCAGGAGTGGTGCCCATCAAACCTATTTTGTGTTTTCTCTTTCGATACACAGCATACGCCTTGTTGGCGGCCTTTATGCTATTGTCGGCCAATTCTGGATTATGTCAGAAGTTTAATCCTTCACCCATTTTTGTGTATAGTAATACATTTACGAGCGAGCAGGGGCTTTCTCAAAACAATGTTTCCTGCATTGTTAAAGACCGCGATGGCTTTATCTGGGTAGGTTCCGCTGATGGTCTTAACCGATTTGATGGATATTCCTTTATACACTTCAGTCACTCAGATAGTGATTCTGCAAGTCTTAGCAACGATGTGATCCGATCGCTGTTGCTCGATAGCAAGGGGCGTTTATGGATAGGAACCTATAATGGTCTCAATCTTTATGACAGCGAGAAAGAGACCTTTCGGAAATTTTTTACGAGCCACTCAGACAGTAACACCATCAGTCAGAATACAATACTTTGTTTGCTGGAAGATCGGAATCATAACCTTTGGGTTGGTACTTACTGGGGGCTGAACAAAATCAATCTTGAGACATTTGATATTACACGCTACCATTACCATGCAGATGGAACAGGGTTGGCAGACAATGCGGTAAACGCTTTGCTGGAAGACCGAAACGGAAAGATATGGGTGTGTACGGGCAAGGGAATTAACATCATCGGTGCAAAAGGTGTAGAGAATACTATACCACAGCGTACGGCACCCGATGGATTAACCTCTACGCTGGTTGTAAATATAGTGCAGGATTCAACCGGTGCTATATATCTCGGTACCAATGGAAGCGGAGTATTACGGCTTGAGGATGAAAATGACCGAACGTTTGAATACTTTGTCTATACACCAGGCAAGCCTTCCATTGGCAATAATATTATTTCTTCCCTGGTTATAGATCGCAAAGGTATACTTCTTGTCGGTACAGACGGTGCCGGACTTTACCGATATGAAGGTAATGGCAGGTTTACACAAATTCTTACCCGCGAAAATCGCATTCTCAACAATGGAACGCTGCATAGTATTTTTATTGATGAACAGGATAACTACTGGCTGGGACTCTACGGTGCCGGGCTAACATATATATCCGGGGCTCGTCCACGCTTTGAACATTACCGGTACTTCGATGCAAACATGGAAAGTATCGGCAAGAATTCTGTGCTTGCTATAGCAGAAGATCAGGATCAGAAAATATGGATCGGTACGGACGGGGCAGGGTTGTATAAATTTGATCCTGTCACGAAGCAGTTTACAGTGTACTTGCATTCGCAGGAGAATAAAAACAGTATCAGCACGAATGTGGCGAAGTCGCTGCTGGTAGATCATAAGAACAACCTGTATATAGGTACGTTTGCCGGTGGGTTGAATTATCTGGATACGAAGACGAATACTTTTACCCGCTACATGCATCAGCCACATGATTCAACCAGTATCAGTACGAATCACGTTTGGTCGCTGCTGGAAGATGACAACCGGATTTATGTAGGACAGTTGGGCGGACTCAATGAATTTATTCCTGAACGCAAGGTATTCAACGTACTGACTATACCAGGCGATAGCCGGATTACTACGCAGACAGCCTCGGTGTTCTGCATCCGCAAGGATAGACAAGGCTATATCTGGATGGGCACGCGGCTGGCCGGTATACATCGGTATGATCCGAAGGCCAGAACGTTCAAGTCGTTCTTAAATATACCCGGAGATCTGTCAAGCTTTCCTACAAACGAAATTCTTGAATTTGCATTGGATGCGAACGGACAACTTCTAGTTGGTACCGATGATAAAGGATTGATCCGGGTTGATCCGGAGACATTAACCTTCACCCGGCTGCTGCCTGAGTTTTATGAGAAAAATATAATCTCAATACTGGAAGACGATTCTTTGAATTTTTGGTTTACGTCTTTCGATGGTCTGCACCGATATGATCCGAAGCATGACAAAATCTTTAACTATACGATAGCCGATGGCTTGCAAGGCACACAATATAATGAGGGAGCGCGATTAAAAAGCTCAACCGGAGACTACTACTTTGGCGGCACAAATGGGTTGAATGTATTTCGGCCTGAAAAAGTTTTGGAAGATCACAGCAAGCCCAGAGTTGTGTTTACAAAACTCAGCCTGTTTCATGATGCCGTGAAGATGAATGATAAATCAGGACTACTCACGAAGAGTATAGCAAAATTGGAGACTATCACCTTTCAGCCGAACCAAAATGTTTTCTCGATCGAGTTTGCATGTCTTGAGTATAAATTCCCGAAGAAGAATAAATACCGTTATTACCTGGAAGGCTTTGATAACGACTGGAACAATATAAATGAAAGCCGGATTGCCACCTATACCAATCTTCCGCCCGGTGAATATACCCTGAAAGTAAGTGCAACGAATGGTGATGGTTATTGGAATGATGATGCAGCCAGTATAGAAATTATCATTATGCCCAAATGGCATCAGCGGTTTGGTGTCAAGCTTGCGTTAGCGATGCTGCTGATTGCGTTTACCATGGTGATTATACATATACGTACTAATTTTCTCTTTCAGCAAAAACGAAAGCTGGAAGACCTGGTTACGTTGCGTACGCAGGTAGTTGAATTGCAGAAGGAAGAAATTAAAGACAAGAACGAGAAGCTGGAACAAGCATACGAAGAAGTAAATTCTGTGAACGAAGAACTGCAGCGTGTGAATACTAACCTCGAAAAACTTATTGAGAACCGTACAGAGGAATTGAGACTCACCATCAAGCAGCTGATTGAGACCGATAAAGGACTTGATACATTTTTATACCGGTCGAGTCATGACCTGCGCGGCCCCATTACATCATTGCTTGGGTTGGCGCGCCTTGCTAAAATGCAGAATCAACAAGCCGAGTTGAATACATACTTTGGCAATATTGAGAACACAGCAAGCCGCATGTTACGATTGCTCGGCAGGCTTAGTGATACGGGTTCACTCTTCCGCTCCAAACGCAAAACGGAAATTGTTGTCGTAGATGAATTTATACGATCACTAAAGAGTCAACTCAATACACTGAATACGAATAACGTTGTACGAATAGAGATTGAGAATAATGTAGGTGAGTCTTTCGCGGGTGATCCTGTTCTGCTGAACTATATTGTTGTAAACCTGATGGAGAACAGTATTATCTTCCGGAAGGACGATCCGTTTGTCAGATGTATACTTAGTATTGCTGATGAACAGTTGGTGATACAGGTTATCGACAATGGAATTGGTATTCCGCCAGAACTGCGAGACCGTATATTCGATATGTTCTATCGCGGCTCAGAAAAATCAATCGGTAATGGTTTGGGGCTCTTTATAGCAAAAAAAGCTCTCGAGATATTGGGCGGTACAATTGAAATTGAAAGCGAACGACACAAGTATACCACAGTTACCGTTCGCGTACCGCTGAATGATTCTGACGCTGCTGTGACAGACGAACCGGTTATATAGAACATCTATATATTTATACTTTCTATTGTGCTCAGCGTTCATTTTTGTTGCCAGTAGATCATATAGCGGGCATCGTGTAATTTATAGAACGGAATAAGCTCCAGGTTTTTAAAAGCGGAAGGACTGATGAGTTCAGGTGCTGTAAAGGTTTGCGGCTTTCCGGGTACAGGTTTAATATATGTTTCAAGGTTAGCCTGAATATCTTTTAGAAATGGCGCAGACTCCACAGGATACATCGGTCCGCGTGCGCGATAGCCGCCCCATTGGTTTGAGTCGCCAATCAGATTGTCCAGATCCGTTGTGTCAGTTTTTGCTGCCAGCACGATGGGTCCATGCAGGAGCGCTATATAGTTTGAAGCATCAGGCAGTTTTTCAGCGGAGAGCTTCATGGGTAAATCAACTTCAATAGTGTCGCCCTTCTTCCATACATGCGAAATTTTTATATAGGTATCAGCCCTTTCGGTAACAGGTATAGCAACGCCATTTACCTTTATCCGGAATGTGCCGGATGCTGCCCAGCCGGGATACCGGATATATATGCTGAAAGCTCCGGATTTTACAGACTCTATAGAAATTTTTGTAGTCGCTTCGTCCGGAAACTTTGTCTGTTGAGAAAGAACAACTCCTTTAGCATTCCAGTTAAGACGCGATGGAATAAACAGGTTTACAAAGATGTCATTGTTACTATAGCTATAGATGAGTTCACCGTACTTGCCGTGGTTCTCCATACCTGAGCCAACGCAGCACCACATCGTTTCCTGTGGTTGCGAGTAAACGCGATAATGCCGGGGCCGCATGGATGTATAGTATACAAAACCCCCGTGAGTTGGGTGCTGGCTCGAAAGAATATGATTATATAAAGCACGTTCGTAGTAATTTATATATTTCGCCTCACCGCGTGTCTCAAAAAGATGGCGCGTGAGCTTTAGCATATTATAGGTGTTGCAGGTTTCCGGGCCTGCTATATCTGTAATCATCCTGCTGAAATTGTTTGCAGGATTGAAGTGTTCCCGCACGCTGTT
>DJFR01000051.1:25241-28753 GCA_002432545.1 Flammeovirgaceae bacterium UBA5867
TGTCCTTGTATCAATTGGTTCAGGAGCAACTTGTGCGAAAACCTTTTGGCGAGGGTAATATACTTTTCTTGTTTCGTGATATAGGCAACATCGGCAAACACTTCATTTAATCCGCCATGTTCAGAAAAAAGCATGGTTTGTATTTGTTCATCGGTAAGTCCGCGGGCCACGGTATCGATGTAGTCAGTCAGTCGTATGAGTATATCTTTAGCCTGTGTTTTTCCGGCAATCATATAGGCATCACGAAGGCCTGCAAACAGTTTGTGAATGTTGTAAAGCGGCACCCACTTTTTATTAAGAGAGAATGTGTCTGATTCAATTTTACCCGTTGCAATTTCCTTCCACATGGCTGTACCTCCTGGTGTGCCGCCCAGGTAGCCGCTTCCGATTTTATCCTGGCAAAGTTTTAACTGTGCCAGCATATAGTCCAGGCGTTTATTCAACTCTGGGTTGTTCGTAGACGCATACATGAGCGATAATGCAGACAGGTAATGGCCTCCTATATTTCCGTCAAGACCAGTGTTTTCCCAATTCCCGTAATTATTTTTTTTAGGTGTTAAGCCAGCCTCTGTCAGATACGGAGCCAGCAAACGGTCTGGATCCAAAGCAAGAATATAGTTTAAGTCTGTGCGTTGGGCATCGTTAAATACACCGGGAAGTAAGGTGACCTGCTGAAGCGGGAAGGAGTGAAGCGCCTGCTGTGCTTTGATTTGACGCGGTGCGACCAGTATAAAAAGAGCAGATAGTATAAACAGAACTGCGGAATTTGCTTTCATGCCAGGGATTTTTTCTTAACAAGATGGAATTAATTTTAATAATTCATGAACTGCTGAAGAAAAAATGTTTACAAAAAATGTGTTTGTTGTAAGCACTTGATCTGCGTTTTCGACAAGTCTGCAGATCATGGTAATTGTATTGCTGATTTAAGAGATCAGGTGATTTATATATACTGTTAGTATTATAGTATATCTGTAGCAGACCGTGATTTGTTATAAGTGAAGAAGGAGCCTGCACATAAAAAAAGTGGACGAGGTAAAATTATCATCGTCCACTTAAGGTTAACTACGTTCGCAAAATTTTGAACGCGGTTGAATTTCTTGAAAAATATTTCTTAACTGTTTGTTATTGGCGCTAGGAGTATATATCAGAATCGGAACGTTACATTCGCTATAATATTTGCAGGCTTCTGCGGTGTTCCGTTGGAGTTCCAATATTTTTCGTTTAGCAAGTTATTGCCTTTTAGTGCAACACTATAGCGCGGTTGGCTATAGAATATTGTTGCATTCACCAGCATATAGGATGGAATGGCAAATGTATTTGTAGCTTCGAACCAGGAGTCGCTTACATAATTTCCACCGGCACCAAATCCTAACCCTTTAACTTGCCCTTGTGATATGCGATAGCTTGCCCAGATATTGGCAACGTTTTTAGGACTGGCCGCAAGTGACTTACCTTCGAGTGCAGGCGATGCTTTTGAATATTCGTTCTCATTGTAAGCATAGCCGGCTACAACATTCAATCCGGCAACCGGGCTTGCAATAATTTCAACTTCTGCACCTTTACTTTTTTGTGAGCCATCCTGGAACATAAACGTTTTACCTTCTACCAACTCTGTACGGGTTGAGTTGGTAACGGTAATATCGTAGTAGCTTACAGACGCGTTTAGTTTGTTCCGGAGTATATCCAGCTTTATACCTGTTTCCCATTGGTTGCCATACTGCGGCTTAAGCTTTAACAATGTATTGTCGGGTTGCAGCACCGGGGCGAGGTTAATAAAGCCATTGGTATAGTTACCGAACACAGTTACTTTACCTTCTATCGGTTGAAATACAAAGCCAAGTTTAGGAGACCATGAAGTCTGACTATAACCACCGGTATAAAGACCTGTTGCTACCGTATAGGAACCGTCCGTTGTAAATCTGTCCATACGGAGACTCAACATAAACATCAGTTGCCGTGTAACGTTGAAGACATCGGAAGCATAGAGTCCGAAGCTTTCTGTTTTAGTAGAACTTGCTGTAAACCCTCTCTGATATGCGAGGTCGTCAACTTTATCAGTGCTCATTACTTTCACTGGCTGATTTAGATTCACGGTGTCGTACGTTAATGTTACACGATTCAGTTTGTTATAGTTGTTGTTGTAATCCAATCCGATGAGCATTCGGTTTCGGAATGAACCTATATAAAAATCACCGATGAAGTTTTGCTGGATCTGAATGTTTCCGAAAATTTCAGGCTTCTGATTTCTTACTGTACGCGACATCGTGGAATCGGTTAGCATGTTCAACGTAGTCCATAAGAAATTTTTGTAAAATCCTTCCGAGTATAAATAGTTTGTCTGAGAAGTCCATTGCTCTGATATTTTATACTCGATGCGGGCCTGCACGTTATTTATACCGTTTGTAATGTCGAGGCTGTTGTTTATATAGGAATGTTTATAATCCAATGGCAGATCTTTAAAGCTCCGTGCAGATACTCTGGCCAACGATGCCACAGAAAACGTACTGATGGTAAACGTGCTTCGCGTAAGATCAGCATCAACTATAAATTTGAGTCGCGGATTTACCTGGTAAGAAAAGCTTGGTGCAAAAGTATAGTTCTTGCTATATCCCTGATCCTGAAAAGATCCTTCTGATTGCCAGCCTGCATTTAATCTGAACAAGGCTGTCTTGTCTTTATTCAAAGGCGTATTAACATCTGCCGTAATTCTGGAAAACTCAAAGCTGCCGGTAGTATAACTTACCTCACCGCCAAAATGATCGTATGGCTTTTTGGTTATATAGTTATATATACCACCAAAGGTTGCGCTTCGGTTACCGCCAAATAAAGTACCGGCAGGTCCTTTTACAACTTCGAGGCGCTCGAGTATAATCGGGTTAAGCGGCACAATTGCACTGGTAACCATTCCATTGCGCATACCCACCGTGGTAGCAAATCCTCGCAGGCTCATTCCTTGTGAACCACCTGCCAGAAAATTTGGAACAGCCCCGGGAACGTTCAAGTATATATCGGTACGCTCAAGTACAATTTGTTCTTTCATCAATTCCTTATCTACCACCGTATATACCTGAGGATTCTCCAGGTTCTTCAGTGGCATCCTGGCTACGTAATCAGTTTCCTTTTGGGCAAACTTGTTCACGGCTTCACCCAGCACGACAACTTCCTGAAGTTGTTCGGAGGTTTCTGCCAAGACTATATTTTCGATGAGATTTTCTCCCGCCTGTACATCAATGGACTTTTCTTCCGGCTGATGACCAACCATAGAAATAACTAATATCTGGGTGCCGGCTGGTACATTCCGGATGGCAAACCGGCCCGCGTCATCTGCCCGGGTACCAAGATTAGTACCTTTAATAATAATGTTAACTGAAGATGCCGGCTGACCATCAGTTGTTAAAATTGAGCCACGAATCGTACCGGTCGGGGTTTGGGAGTGAGCAAAAAAGGCGTAAAACAGCAATAAAAGGGCAGTAAAACTAGATTTCATTGATTATTCTTATTTAGACTAATTA
>DJFR01000061.1:0-13908 GCA_002432545.1 Flammeovirgaceae bacterium UBA5867
GAAATGTTTCAAATAATGGTATTTAAGGTTTGAAATTGTTTCCGGAATTGAGTGCTGTGCTGGCTATGCCACGAACGCTGGCAAGGGGATAACTTAATATTAAGAAAGTGATTGAAGGAGCCTGCGTGAATGCAGGTTCTCGAATAGGCAGACATAATGGAAAATCCATATANNTGGATCCAGATAAAAGCCCAACCATAGGATGTAATATTTTGTTACCTTTTATAGACAGTTGAAAACGCGGTGACGTTTTCGTATATAAATGTATGCCTAAAAAAGCTAATTAGTAACTGTTTATGCTGTATTTTTTCATAAATCTTTTCAGAAGTCGAAAAACCTATCGTGGGTGCTTTTTTGCCATAAAAGCTAATAATTACAAAAAAAATGGGTTTCGTGTGCCCCAACGAAACCCATTTTTGCGGTATTAAAGTGTAGAACTATTTACTCACAGCCGTATAAATCCAGGCTCCGAAATATTGATTTTGCTGACGGATTCTCTTCCATTCATCAATTACTTCCTGTCGGTTTAAGGAGTAATAGATATATACATAGTAGTAATTCTTATCGGCCTGGAAGAGTATAGATGGTGTTAATCCTTTTGTGCGGAGTGTACTTAATTGCTTGCGTGCATTTTCAGGATGCTGATATACACCCAGCACAAGGTAATGACCGGGTGCATGCTCTTCAGCGATCTCTGCTTCCGGTGGTGCAGCACGTTCAGTTTGTTGTTTCTCCGCAGGAGTTACCTCGGTTTGCGCAGGCGGTGTCTTATCCGTTTTTTCTGTTATATCTGGTGTAGTGTTGGCCGGTGGTGCGTTGTGAACGATAGCTGCAGGCTGTTCCTGCTGCGCTGTTGTATTGGTCGGCTTGTTGTTCTGTTCTGCAACGTTAGTATATATCTTTTTGTTGGTGGTTGTATCGGCTTTCAGTTTGTTTGCGTTAGCAACAGCCTTCAGCGAATCATCGTGTTCCTTCTGGGCAAAGATCTCATCTTCACGGTTACGATGTCCTAAACGCGCACCCAGGTATATTTCATGGGTATTGCCGGCTACGCTGGATATATCTCCGGTAGGACGTTCATAGGCATAGCCTATACGCAGCAGACTTTTTATATTAAGTCCTATAAATCCTGTAACGCCATAGCCATCGCGATAGGAACCTCCGACCCATATTACATCTTTGATGGAGATGTGGAGCAGACCTTCCCACTGATCCTGTGAACGATCCAACGACCTATAGATAACATAAGGAGATACTTTTACACTGCCGAGGTCAAATGTATAGGATACCGAACCGAAGCGATTATCAAATTTACTGAACTTCACATCGTCAAACTCTTTCGTACTGTTAGGTCTTGAATCGAAAAGTTTGGGAAGCGAAAAACCAATGTTGAAGTTTTTAAACTGGTAGTTGAATCCGAACTGGCCGGTGATAAATGTATTGTTTTGCGTTACTCCGGCAAGAGCAGGATCGTTCGTGTCTTCCAGTGCAGCGAAGTCAAACGAGTTAAAACCAGCACCTGCAGAAATACCAAAGTTAAGATTGTGATTCTGTGTGAAGCGAATGCGATATCCAAATGTAGCGAGTACCGATGTAGTATTGAGTAATATAGTCTTATCGGAATAGGCCGTAAGACCAAGCGAAACATTTCGCCCTACCGGTGCCTGTATATTGAGTGCACCAACGGTAGGGGTATTGTTTATATCAAGCCATTGCCTGCGGTAAAATAAATTTGCTTCTGCATAGCCGCGGTGCGCAGCATACGAAGGATTGAATTGATACGGGTTTGCAAAAAACTGACTGAACACAGGAGGGTTCTGTCCAAATGCAGTCAGGCTCACCAGTAGAAGTAGAACGAACAGGGTAATTTTTGTAGGTAGAGGTCTTTTCATGCGAAATGGGTCAACGAATTAATCGGATCGCTCCTGAATACTTTTTGCTACTGCCACATTGAATCACGTAGTAGTAATCACCTTCTTCCAACGGTCTGCCATTTAACACAGCGTCCCAGTTGTTTTCATAGGCATCGGCTTCAAAAACTTTCTTTCCCAGACGATTGAAGATTTTAATAGGGCAGCTTTCAATCATCGTTATATTCTTTACCACCCATGTGTCGTTGGTCAGGTCTCCGTTGGGTGAAAAGAGTTTGGCGGCTCCGATTGGGTCAGTCGGATCTTCCAGTACAGTAATCGTTACTTCGTCTGAGGCGGTAGCACCGGCATTATCGAGCACCGTCAGTTTTAAAGTATATATACCTTCAATCATATCGGTTATTGAAATGATCGGGTTGTTGTCGAGGAATACGTTGGCTGGCGGACCGCTCAGCTGTTCCCAGGTAAAATTCGAAATGTTACCATCGGTGTCTGTGCCTGTACCCTCCAGCGCTATAAAGTTGTCGGGCAGATATAGTGTGGTGTCGTTTCCTGCAAAAGCTACCGGAGGTAAATTTTCAGAACGCACTTCAATGTTGATCTCTGCAAATGCAGAAGCATTTTCGTTGTCGATAGCAGTGAGGCGAAATGTATAAGAACCCAACACAAGGTCTGCTACATTTAGCGTTGTACTACCGGCACCGGATAGCGCTGCCGTTGACGGACCATCTTCCTGTGTCCAGGCAAGCGATGCTATAGCACCGTCCAGATCAAACGCAGAGCCGTTAATGGTGGTGGTNNGCCCCACCGTTGTCTGTTACGTTTACGCGAAATACATACGTTCCTTCAGGAGGATTAGTCACTGTAAGAACAGCGGTATTAACAACAGCCGGTGGTGTTATAGCAGGACCGCTAACTTTTGTCCAATTGTATGTAGCAATAGAACCATCAGCATCTGAAGCCGTAGCCGTTAGCACCAGCGATGCAACCGGTGCTCTCAGAAAGCGATCGTTACCTGCGCTTACAATCGGGTTCTTATTAATAGAGCCGGGCAATACTGATACGTTTACTTCATCGGTATTGGTAAGCCCGCCATTGTCTTTAACGGTAAGCGTGAACTGATATAGCCCGACATTCAGTCCTGAAAGAGAAAGTTTGGAAGTTGCCTGACCTGTTATCGTCACAGCTCCACCAGACTTCTTTTCCCACAGGTATGTTTGAATCGTGCCGTCAGTATCCAAGCCACTACCTTGTAGTTCGGCTGTTGATTGCGGTTGGTAAATCACCTGGTCGAAGCCAGCATTAGCGATAGGGGGTACGTTGGTTCCTTCGGCAACTACCGTTATATCTACGAAGTCGGAGCCGCTGGCGCCATCATCGTCTTCCACCGTTAACTGGTAGCGATATACCCCTTCCAGGAGGTTATTCACAATAAGTGTAGGCGAGTTAATATTTTCAAGCACGGATGAAGCACCTAAAACCTGTGTCCAGGTATACGAAACAATCGAACCATCGGGATCATAACCTGCACCGCTGATCGTAACGGTTGAGTTTGGCAACACGATCGACTGGTTGCTTCCCGCGTTGGCGATTGGCGGCTGGTTGATCGTACCGGGGAAGACTACAATGCTTACTTCATCAAACGATGTTGCACCGTCATCATCCGTGGCAGTCAGTCTGAAAGTATATTGTCCGGCAATGAGGTTGGTTAGTGTGAGCGTAGCAGTCGTGGTGCTGCCCATGGTAACGGTTGGTCCCTGAATTTTTGCCCACTGATAGGATGCGATTGATCCGTCATTGTCGCTGGCAGTTCCTGCAAGGTTTATGGCATTGTTTGGTAAGAACAATGTTCTGTCTGCACCTGCATTGACAAGGGGCGGCTGGTTTGAACCTGCCGGCAGCACAATGATGTTTACTTCATCAAAAGCAGTAGCCCCTGCGTTGTCTGCTACCGTGATGCGAAATGTATAGGTACCTGCTTCCAGGCTTGTAACCAGTAGGCTGGCCGTTGTTTCTCCGCTTACGGTAGCAGTAGGACCAACCTGTTTAGCCCAGTTATAGGAAGCTATACTTCCGTCAGGGTCGCTGGCAAAAGCAGTGATGGTTACCGAGTTGGTTGGCAGCGTAACCGTAATGTTGTTCCCTGCGCTTACGGTTGGTGTTTGATTAACACTGGAAGGAAGAACGATCACCTGGCAATTGTCTGTCGCGGTGGCACCGTCATCATCCGTTACCGTTAACCGAAATATATATACACCTTCTACCAGGTCTGTTAGTGAAAGTACCGGTGAGTTGGCGTTGATCATGAACGCAGATGGTCCGCTCACTTTTATCCATGAATAGTTCGTAATACTTCCGTCCGGATCGGTACCGGCTCCAATAAGGTTTGTACTGTTTACCGGCAGTGAGAGTGTAATGTTAGGGCCTGCATCTGCTATGGGCAACTGATTGGCGGTAGCAGGATTTACGGTTACCGTTACATCATCTATACCGGTAGCACCGTCATCATCCGTTACAGTTAATCGAAATACATATGTGCCTGCGGCAAGATCAGATGCGGTAAGTGTAGCTGTATTTTGATTGCTGAGTGTGGCAGCACCTCCTGAGATTCTCGACCATGAATACGACTGAATGGTTCCGTCTGAGTCTGTTCCGGAACCGGGTAATACCACCGTGTTGGTAGGCAGAAAAATAGTCACGTTACTGCCTGCATTTGCTACGGGGTTAACATTGGTGGCCGCTTGTACAATTACACGTGCTTCATCAAATGATTGTCCGCCATCGTTGTCCGTTACTGTGATGCGGAATATATATGTACCAACGATAAGACCCGATATATCTACCGTGGCCGCTGCGGTACCTACCAGGGTTGCCAATGACGGACCGGATTGTTGTGTCCATGCGTACGTTGCTATCGTACCATCCGGATCTGAAGCTGTCGCGGTAAAGGATGTAAAGTTTGTTGGCAGCACCAGTGTTTTATCTGTACCGGCATTTACAACCGGGTTCTGGTTGACGGATGTTACCGTAACTCTGACTTCATCACTCGCTGTAGCAGATTTGTTATCGGTTACGGTAATTCTGAATATATATACTCCTTCGAGCAGGTTGCTGGCGGATAGGGTAGCCGTTGACGTTCCGCTCAATGTTGCGGTAGGACCACTGATGCGCTCCCATAAATAGGAAATGATACTTCCGTCAGGATCTGATGCTGTTCCCGTAAGCGTTGTTGAGTTTGTGGGCAGTGTTAAGGTAACATCAGTTCCTGCATTTACTACCGGAGGCTGATTAACGGTAGGGGGTAATACAACAACAGCAACAAGATCTGTTGCTGATGCGCCTTCATTATCGGTTACACGAAGTCGAAAAGAATATGTACCCTGCACGAGGTTGGACAAGCTTAGTGTTGCCTGCCCGGTTGGACCAACTGTGGCTGCCGGTCCGCTGACTTTTTCCCAGGTATAGCTGGCTACTGTTCCATCGGTATCACTCCCTGAACCCGTTAGTGTTGTGCTGTTCACGGGCAGTGTTAACGTAACATCGCTGCCTGCATTTGCAACGGGTGGTATATTGGCCGCCTGTACAATTACTACGGCATCGTTACTCGCACTCGCTCCATTGTTATCAGTAGCCGTAAGTCGAAAGGTATAGGTGCCCTGCACCATGTTTGTTACCGTGAGCGTTGCTGATGTTGCATTGGTAAGTGTTGGTGCATTGGGTGCTGTTACAATGGTCCAGCTATAGCTCGCGATGGTTCCATCAGCATCCGAAGCAGAACCGGATAATGTTACCGTGCTTGTGGGAAGTTTGATAGTTTTATCAGGACCAGCATTTACTATTGGTAATTGATTTGCCGCGCTTACTACAACAGTAGCCTGGTCGAATGCGCTGGCTCCACTATTATCCGTTACGGTTAATCTATATACATACGATCCTACCGTCAGGTTGCTTAACGAAACGGTGGGAGTGTTCGCTCCGGAAGCAGTAGCTGCCGGTCCGCTTACTTTTGTCCAGCTATAGCTTGCGATCGATCCATCCGGGTCACTTCCTGATCCCGTAAGGTTAACGGCATTTGTCGGCAACGTCAGATTTCTATCCGGACCAGCGTTTGCAGTCGGCAACTGGTTTGCTGCAGCAGGATTTACCGTTACGGTTACCTCATCATATCCTGTAGCACCATCATCATCGGTAGCGGTTAATCGAAAAGTATATGTACCGGCAGTAGCCAGTCCGTTGACCGTTAATGTAGCAGTGTTGGCATTTACCAACGTAGCTGCAGCGCCACCCACTTGTGTCCATGCATAGGTTGCTACGGTTCCATCGGCATCACTTGCCGAACCGTTAATCGTAGTTGTTGATACCGGAAGTGTTATCGTTTTATTTGTACCGGCATTGGCAACTGGCGCTTGATTAACAATGGCTGACTGCACCGTAACAGTTACTTCAGCATACCCGGTCTCACTCGCATTGTCAGTCGCGGTAAGCCTGAATACATAAGTACCTTCTACCAGGTTGGTGAGTAGAAGTATAGGTGTAGTCGCGTTCGTAAGTGTTGCTGAAGGCCCGCTGGTTTGCGACCATTGATACGATGTTATTGTGCCATCGGCATCTGTAGCCGCACCAATAATTGTAGTGGTGTTGATGGGAAGTATAATGGTTTGATTCGAACCCACATTTACCGAGGGCTTCTGGTTGCCTGATAATTCGAATGCACCGGCATCCCAGTTAGCACCGGTGGGACGAAGAAGTTTATCAAAGTCAAACGTTACACCAAAGAGTGCAACGTTACGACCGGCGTTGATCGCTGGCGACCCGGCCTGCAGGCGATAATCATCAATAGAAGGATTCACGAACTTGGCATTGGCAAGTACAGGTATCACTACGTTGTTTCCCTGTGCCCAGTCCGTATAGGTCTTTAATTGATTCCAGTTGGTGGTTGATGCAACAATGAGGTTGTTATACAAAACATTGCCGAGCGCATTGTTTATGTTCTCCTTGATGGCAGCCGTCTGTGCATTTACAATGGTGTTGTTGATAACATATACCCCTCCTAAAAATCCGAGCGGCACTATATCGGACGCAAGTGGCGTAGGACGTGTGTTGATGTTGATCGCTTCTGCTCCCGGATTAACAATTACGTTGTTGAAAACATAGTTCAGTCCTATACCTTGTACAACCAGGCAAGGGCCGAAACCGCCTTTAATAAAATTGTTATAAAGCTTGCCGGTAGTACCAATCCCCATTTGTATACCTCCGTTTTGTGAAGGGTTGTTGGCGGATCCGTAGTTATAGATCTTGTTGTTGTAGATTTCCACATCAGCAACAGCAGCGCCCACCTGTATGGATTCCCAACCCGAGTTCATCACCAGGTTATCGTGGATGCGTACACCCCGTACTTCGTGCGGATACTGCGTGCTGCCACAATATATAGTGGTACCGCTGTAAAAGCTGTTCCCTATATAGAAGCCTTCGCCACCAATATCATGTATATAGTTGTGGTGAAGGTGAATGTTACTCATTCTGAAATTAGGACGCTCCGGAGTTTTGTCTGCGCAGTTGTTGCTGGGGTCAGTCTTTGCCATGATACCGGCAAAACCTACTTTGGTAATTTCAACGTGATCGATTTCCAGGTCGGAGCTGAGTGATGTGGCAACAATTCCCTGTGTTCCGCTTTTTGTTTCTACAATCTTGATACCGTACTCCACATTTTCATCACCGGTTCCCGTAATACGAAAATACCGGGAGCTGTTGATTAATATACCATTACCTGCATTGGGTCCACCGATCAACGCCTGACCGTTGCAATTTTTTATCGTAACATAATTTGTTGCAGAGCCATTGATGTTCTGAAAGATAATCCTTTCACGAGCGCCACCTTGTATACATATAACATCACCCGGTTTAACACCTTGTGCTGTTCCGTTAAACGTAGTGCTGCCCGAACCTGCCGGTATCGTAAAGGTACATCCGCATTGGGCGATGGCATGAAAATTTAATGAAGTGACAAAGAGAAACAGTAAGAGCACCTTAACATACACAAAAGGCTCTGAAGGGACAGGTATTCTCTTCATAGATTAGGAGGGTTTAGAGAAAATAACTACTTGATAATATACCAGTTAATCGACAATAACGCTAGTTTATTCCTTTATTCCACAACTTGCTCCACAAGTTGCGGTTTAAGTCTTTTGATTACTTTAGCCGGTACACCAGCGGCAACACAGTATGGGGGAACATCTTTCGTAACGACTGACCCTGCAGCGATAACAGACCCTTCTCCAATTGTAACTCCTTTCAGTATAGTTGCGCGCGAAGCTATCCAGACGTTATCACCAATAACAATACTTCCCTTTTTACCTTCGGCCGTATGGTCCTGAACATCGTGAAAATCACTGTCCAATATTAAAGTATAGGGTGCTATACGCACGTACTTCCCAATGGTTACATTTCCGGCCACGGCTATATGCGTTCCGTTTACGCGCGTGGCATAGCCGATCGTTAATGTGCCGGTTCCTTTTACAAGTAGTTTCGTGCGTTCGAACACAGACCATATAGCTACTTTATCTTCAATGATGATAGTGCCGCTGGCGTTGATTAACGGTTTGCCATGCACAGTTACATACTTGCCAACCTTTACACAGTTGCGTAAATAGATTTTTGCCGATAGCAATCGCAGGAAGATAGAGAGTACTCTGCCAACGGTTAACATCCATATTCCGAAACCAGATGACCGCGGATTTTCACTTCTGATTTCTTGATACTTCTTTTTGATCTCGTCAATCATAACCGATTAGGGTTCAAATGCCAGGAAATCCCCTGAATATAGCTTTTAAGATTCGGAAAGTCCAGTTGTATTAGAAACTTTACAATGTCTTTCGGAACCGAGAGTGCGAAAAAGAAAAGCATTGACGACAACTGTGTTACACCTTTCGTATTTCGCTTCAGGTATAAGATACGGTTCCGTGTGAGGTAATATGTTTTGAGAGGATTGTTCTTGCCTACCGATATAGATTCTTTGTGATATACTTTTGATGTACCCACATAATATACTTTGTAACCTGCACGCTTCACTTGTTCAGTCCAATCGTGCTCTTCATAATAGAGGAAATATACTTCCGGCAGAAGTCCTACTTTTTCGAGCACATCGCGTGACGTGAGCAGGCACGCTCCATGACCAAGTTCGGTCTCCTGTATCGTGTTATACTGGTTGGTATCTGTTTCCAGGTATCCCAACTTTTTACCACGACCGGTATAGGGATTTATCTTGATAGCCCCGGCATATTGTATAAGTTCCTGCCGGTTATGATATACTATACGTGGCGATGCAACACCTGCGTTGGGATGTTGCTGAAGTGTTTCAACCAAGGGCTCGAGGAAGCCAGGGGTAACTTCCACATCGTTGTTTACCAACAGTATATATTCACCTTTCGCTTCTTTTATACCAACATTGTTACCACCGGCAAAGCCGAGGTTCTTGCCGGTAATGATGAGGTTGATCTCGGGAAATTCCTGTTTTAAAGATTGAACCGATGTATCGCGTGAGCCATTGTCTACCACTATAACTTCAATAGCCGGATACGAGATGTTTCGAAGTGATACTAAAAGATCGCGGGTTACGGCTGTCTGATTGAAATTAATAGTAACTACGGAGACAAGCGGGTAAGAAACTGCCTTCATAAAAATTTACTCAGATGTTACTCCGTGTGGTGTATGAATGAATTTCTTATTGGCATTTTTCAGTTTGAAGAGCAATAAGAACATGCGCACAAATATACCCGGAAGATCGAGTATAGCTTTGAGCATTTTTTTTGAGTAGTATTCGCCCGGAATAGAAACCAGGATCGCAATTGTATTGAGCGTGAACAAAGCAACCCATATAGTCGCTCCATACGCGAGGTAGTTTCGGAGCAACACGGCAACCGCTGTAAGCACGGTAAGTAAACCGAGGTTGATGAGTCGCGGCAACTGTATATTTCTGAGCACTGCACTATTAAAGAATGTAAAGTTACCTTTAAAGAGAGCCGTCATACCGGGTTTGAAATACCTGGCCAGGTATACATATTGACTTGAGATCCAGCGCTTGCGTTGATTCTGAAATGCACTGGCCTGCGAGATCTTTTCATCAAGAACACCCGCATCGCGGAAGTAATATACTTTAATACCGTCTTGTAATAATTGCAGCTCAAGCTCACGATCGAATCCACCGATGGAATCCATCTTGCTGAGTTTTGTTTTGAGCAATGTGAAATCAAACACAACGCCTGATCCGCTGATAGATGAAGACAAACCTGCAGCGGTGTGTCCCTGGCGGTATACATGGTTGTTGATTGCTTCACTTACACCATCCAGGAACGCCAGGTTATTATTTTGGTTCTTCGGTTTACGTTGTCCCTGAACAGCCTTGAATTTATAGGCTGATAACAATGCATTCTGACGCTTGAGGAAGTCAGGCTCCATCACGTTATCGGCATCGAGTATAACAGCATAATCATATGCTTCTGCAGAAAGTTGAGACAGTGCCATGTTTAGTGACTTCACTTTGGTACTGCTCTCGAATTTTACTTCTACTACTTTTAAGGGAAGTTTTCTCAGGAACTCAAGTGTAGCGGGTTGCAGCGAGTCGGCAATCACAACTACATCATAATTATCAGCCGGGTATTTTTGTTTCAATGCCTGCTGCGCTACATCCATGATCACAGCATCTTCTTTATAAGAAGGAATGAGTACACAGAAGTTAAGCTTGCGCTCCGGCTCAGGAAGTGGCAACGCTCTGTAAAATAATCCTGCAAAGGCAAAGAAAGCTGTATACGCAACTACGTAAACAAAATACAATATGATAATGAGTTCAAGGATGAACATGTAGTACTCGCTATTAAAATATAGTAGGGATTAAACTTGTTCTTTCTGTAACAAAGCAGGCACGGTGCTGAACAGTATTTTCATATCCAGCCAGAAAGAGTTCTTCATGGCATATTCCATATCCAGTGCGATACGTTCTTCGGGTGACATCTCGCCTCTGCCGCGTTTTGTTACCTGCCATAAACCAGTTATACCAGCAGGAGCGAGGAAGCGCCATGCGATCTGGTCTTTGGTAAGTTTCTCAGCTTCATATAGCGGAAGCGGTCTGTTACCTACCAGTGACATATCACCTTTCAGAACGTTGATGAGCTGAGGGATTTCGTCAAGACTGGTGTTGCGTATAAAGTTACCAACGCGTGTTACGCGTGGATCATTTTTGATTTTGAAGAAGACGTTATCGCTGTTAGTAGAATTCTCTGCATATTGATTCAGGTGTTGAAGTTTTTGAAGATCCTTATCTGCACCGGTGCGCATGGATCTGAATTTATAGAAGTTAAAAATCTTATAACCGGCTCCGGCACGCTTTGATATATAGAACACGGGTCCTTTAGACTCAAGCTTGATCACCACAGCAATGATGAGCAGGAGTGGAGATAAGAATAGAAGAGCTGTTAATGAAACCAGTATATCAAAAGCACGCTTCAACGTCCAGAGCTTGATGGTAGGTACTTCTTCATGAGCACGTACTATCGTGTAAGGTTTATTACCACGCTCGATCTTGTAAAGCTTCAGTTTCTTGATAAAGTCTACGCGCTTGAAGAAAGCCGTAGTGATAGCACCGTAGTGATACTCATCAGCACCCATACGATGGGCCAGGTCTTTGGCAGCCTGATCGAACTTGGGAGTATAGAATATATAGGGTATAGCTTTCTGCGCAGCAAGTGCTTTCAGTTGATCCGCTTCTGCTGTAACATTGGCAGGGTTCAACAGCACAGCATCGTATTCGGTAGAGCCAGCCTTGATCTCTGCGATCGTCTTTGTTAAAGTTGAATTGATAAAGTGCACCGTACCTTGTGCATAATCATTTTCAATGGAAGAATCCGAAAAGCCTATCTTTACAATGTTCTGCGTAAAGGTTGATGTATGGGGGGGAGCCTCATATACAACAGACATAGGGGATTCATTTACGTTTAAATTCACTGCAACATCCATAATTAGTTAACTGTTACATTTTGTCTTTGAAATAATAATGCACGGTCTACTTCAGCCAGAAATGACTGAGGTTCAAAGGGCTTTACCATGTACGTAAAAGCTCCCAGATCTAGGCACTGTTTGCGTTTGCTTGCATCCTCATATCCTGAAAGGATAATGACCGGAATGTTTTTGAAGAGACCACTATTACTTAAGTTCTCCAATAATTCGATACCATCCAGCGAGGGCATCTTGAGATCTGAAATAATAAGGTCTGGTAAATTACCATCGCTCAGCCAAGACCAAGCTTCCATTCCGTTGTTCATAATGACTACTTCGTGTTTCTTTTGAAGTATCTTCTCTAAAAGCCAGCATAGTGGGACATCGTCCTCAATAACTAATACCCGTTTCATGGTATATAAAATTTTAAACCAACAAAAAGCAGTGCTGCTCTAAAGATCTGATTGTAGTAGGCGGGATCTTTAAAGACAACTATTAGACAAACCAAAGCTAAATAAAATAATTGATACAGATGTAACCTTTATATCTAAAATAAATTAAAACTTTATACGGATACCGTATAAATAAGGTGCCTGGAGGGAAAAAAACGATAATATTCTGATAATACGATTTAATGGGGTATATTATAGATGATGTAACGTTTACATACGTTTTGTAAGCATTTCAATCGTTTTTCTTCTGTCAATTTTGTCTGTATTCGTATATAAAAATTTGGGAAGTGTAATGACAGACTTAGGAATTTCATAGCTCGAAAACGTTTGCTTTAATTCTTTAAGAATTATATATTTTTTTTCTTCCGCGAGCTCTTCGCCTTCCAGTATCAAGGTAATTTTCTCTCCGAGTTTTTTATCCGGAACAGATGCTACAAAAAATGATGTTAAAATTCCACATTCATATAGCGTGTTCATCATTCTTGATTCAAGATGTTCCGGTATAATCTTCACGCCACCACTGTTGATAACATTGTCCCATCGGCCGAGCCATATAAATTCATGGCTGTCTCTCAACTCCACGATGTCGTTTGTTATGATCTTTTCAGGAAGGTGAGGAGCGTTAATGGTAAGACAGCCGCGTTCATCTATAGCCAGCGCTATACCGGGCAATGCACGGAACACAGCTGACGCATTTATACCGTTCAGGGTCTGCAGTGCTATATGCGACATAGTCTCCGTCATGCCATAGGTAGCGTAAAAAATACACGAATAAGCATGTAACTCGTTGATGGTCTCTAGGTTCAAGGGGGCTCCACCAATAATAGCACATCGTATACAGTTCAATCGTATAGCCTGTGGAGAGGAGAGTATTGCGTATAGCTGATACGGTACAAGAGCCGTAAAATCGATCGCTATATCTTCCGGCAGATTCGCCAACGGATTGGCTACCGGTTCGGTTACAACGATACGCATACCGGTCGCGAAGCATCGCACGAGCATCATTCTGCCGGCAATGTATTGTGTATGGAGACAAACCAGTGCAGTATAGCCTGCCTTCAGCGATAGCGCCTGCTCCGTCATGCGGGCACTGGCCAGCATCTGCTCGCGTGTTAATACGATTTTTTTGGGAGTGCCCGTAGAGCCACTGGTCTGTATCTCAAATGTAGTCTGATCACTCAGCCAGTCGCGGATGAAACTGAACGTAGCACGTTCAAAGTCACTGGCCGGAGCAACTGTTTCATTCTGTATAGCCTCTATCGATACATCGCTGCCGTTTATCCAGATCGTTGGAAAAGGATAGTTCATGGCTTTTTCTTTCGTCTTCGTACAACGAGTTCTTTATACCCATAGGTGGAATCTGTTTCGCGGTCAAACGTCACATCGTTCAGTTCTGCTATAGCAATCTCGGCAGTGGTATAAATAAGATTATTATCGAGTAAATGTCCTCCTATAGTCAGGCCTGTACTATCTGATACGGACATATGTATATGAGCCGACTCGCCTGAGAATGTTCCGGTAAGGGATACAATTTCAAAGTGACCTTTCTTTACCGTGCCGTTCTCCTGGTTGGCAAACCGCAGTGCATACTGTTCAAG
>DJFR01000061.1:13968-15126 GCA_002432545.1 Flammeovirgaceae bacterium UBA5867
GCAGATTCCATTGTGCTTTGTGCTGACACCAGACTATATATACCTGTGCACACTAATCCGAACAGCAGGGATGTAAACCGTTTCATGCTGACTAAAGATGCTGAAGATCTTTCTTGAAGCGATCCAGGATAAAAGCTTCGATCTCGTGTGTACCACTACATGCCTGGGCTACACGTTCAACAACCCGTAAGGCTGTTGAACGCAAATTATCTGTAAGATGCTCTTTATACTTTCGCAGATCGTGAATGGCCTGGTTGTACGCTGTCTCAATAGAAGGTTGTATCACTTCATCCAGCAAGTCGAAGCGACTTTGTGCTGCCCATGAATCATACTGCAGTTCTTCTTCTATAATTTTGTTGAACGCTATGCGCTCTTCTGAGCTCAGTCCTTTATCAGCCTTGGCAATAACATAAGCCATCTCGGCTATACTTCGTAAAATTTCAAGCTTCTCTATCTGCATACTACAGGCAATTTACAGTTATACTACTAAGGGAATTTAGGATACTTCGACCAATCTGGTTCGCGTTTCTCCAGGAAGGCATTCTTTCCTTCTTTCGCCTCTTCGCTAAGATAATACAGAAGCGTGGCATTTCCTGCGAGTTCCTGTATACCGGCTTGTCCGTCAAGTTCCGCGTTGAACGAACTTTTCAGCATGCGTATCGCCAGCGGGCTCTTCGCTATAATTTTCTTTGCCCACGCTACATATGTCTCTTCGAGCAATTCGAGCGGAACAACTTTATTTACAAGTCCCATATCCAGTGCATCTTTGGCATCGTACTGATCGCACAGATACCAGATCTCACGCGCTTTCTTTTGTCCTACAATGCGTGCGAGGTATGATGCACCAAAGCCACCATCAAAGCTTCCAACTTTTGGACCGGTTTGTCCGAAGCGGGCGTTCTCTGCAGCAATCGTCAGGTCGCATACTACATGCAGTACATGTCCACCTCCAATGGCCCATCCGGCAACAGCTGCAATAACAGGTTTCGGTATAGAGCGAATCATCTTCTGCAGGTCAAGAACGTTTAGCCTGGGCGTTGTGTCTTCACCAACATAACCACCATGGCCGCGTACGCTCTGATCGCCACCGCTGCAAAATGCTTTACCTCCTTCACCCGTCAGAATCACTGCGCGTACATCGGCATCTTCGCGACAGAT
>DJFR01000061.1:15143-44062 GCA_002432545.1 Flammeovirgaceae bacterium UBA5867
CCCTCAAACTTGTGGAACAGTATTTCCTTATACTCTTTAACCGGTTGCCAGGAATATTTAAAGCTCATAACTCTTTTTGGTTTTCTCTTTCAGATTATCAAATATGATTTTGTTGATCAACGTATCCGTCTCGATCTCGAGTATTTTTGTTTTACCATCAAACTCGAAGAAGTCTTTTACCAGGTTTTTGATCTTGCGTTTATTGTCGAGCTTCAGGTGATCGAACCCGAACTCTTCACATAATTTTTTTGCTGTCAGTCGTTGTTGCGTAACAAAGTATTCATCGGCTTCAGGTAATGATCCCGGGCCGTCAATCATCTTGAAGATTACACCTCCGTGATTGTTCAACAATACTATACGCAAATTGGACAATGAGTAGTTGTGCCAGAAGGCATTACGATCGTAGAAGAAAGCAACGTCACCGGTAATCAGAACATTGGGTTTGTCATTGGACAAACTGTGCCCTATAGCGGTGCTCGTGCAGCCATCGATACCACTCGTGCCGCGGTTGGCATATACCTGTATATCTTTCTGCTTTGAAATCAACCCGATAACATTGGTATAGCGTACACTCATGCTGTTGGCAAGGTGCAGGTTGCAATTATCCGGAAGGCTTTGCAGAATAGTATGAACCAGTTCAAGTTCGGCAAATTCATCCTGCGGAAAGAACTCTTCAAGCGTGCGGATCGCTCTGCGTTCTTCCACTTCCCACAATTTATTGAAATTGTTCTGCTTTTGATTTTCGAACGACTCGCTGTTGGGCAGTGATCCGAGGAAACGGAAAAAATTAGCAGGTGTTGTATTGAATACATTTGTTATACTTTGAAATGTATCAGCAACTATACCGGCCGGTTGTATATGCCAGTGTACCTTCGGTGAGTATTTACGAAGGAACTGCTTCAGGTTTTTAGAGATGATGGATTTACCAAAAGTGATGAGCAGATCAGGACGCAATGTTTTCTTTACATCTGCCGATGCCTGTCCTAAAAACATATCGGCATGACGCACCACTTTTTCTATACCGTGCAGGTTTGAAATGATATCGCCCGCTACAGGTATATTATGCTGTGAAAAGAAATGAGACAATGCGCCAGTCAGTTCATCATCCGCCTCATGCTGCCCGGCAACGATCAGTATATTATGATAGGAGCGCCATTCGGTAGTAAGCTTTTTCTTTTGTTCTTCCGATACTGTAAACGGAGAAGTATATTCATCCATAACCCGCACCGACTCGCTATAGGATATAGTTTCTCCTTTAGGAGGATAGAGCGGTTCACGAAACGGAGCATTTATATGTACCGGACCTTTGGGTTCCTGGAACGAAAGATTGATTGCTTCATTTACAATACGATTGATCGCCCACTGACTGTCGGCATGATCGTACTCCTGCGGAAGCTGAAATGATTTCTTTACATGCTTGCCGAAGATCTCCGGTTGGTGAATCGTTTGTCCATCGTGCTGCGCGATCCACTCGGCAGGTCGGTCGGCCGTAAATATAACGAGCGGAGTTTCACTGAACCACGCTTCCGCCACAGCAGGCGCGAGGTTATACGCAGCTGATCCCGAAGTACATACAACTATAGCAGGCGCTTTCTTTTGCTGTGCTATACCCAACGCTACAAAACCGGCACTGCGTTCGTCACTGAACGTGCGCGTAGTAATATCAGGATGTCGGGCAAACGCCAGGGTTAAAGGAGCGCATCGCGAACCCGGGCAAAGTATAGCCTGTGTCAAACCTTTTCGGGAACAGAGCTCAGCGATGTCATAGATAGGTTGAAAACGGACCATTGAATTATTCGTGTGCGAATATGGGGATGCCACGGGAATAATCAAATATCACCATAACCGCGTGTTGCTGAACAGGTCTTCGATTTTTTGTAAATGCGTTACAGGCAATGGGTTATAGCATTATCGACCTGTCCTTTTCGCGAAGAAGTTTTTTGAAAGGCAAAGCAAGAGCCAGAAGTTCATGCGGTTGGTTTTCCGGAAAGTATACCCTGGAACTGGAAAAATAAAAAGAGATCAGTAGCGCGCTTCAACACCAAACACATCTTCGAAATAGGTTTCGAGCGAGCGGGTTTTGGTTTTCGGAAAAGAAGGTTCTTCAGTCGCTACCCAGAAATCGCCCGTGTCGTTGGCTTTGGTAATGATATAGGTTTTATCATCGGTGTAGGCACGTACCGATCTGGCACCTTCATGAAAGTGACCAAGAGTTTCTTCGAGCAGGTCCAGTGGTGTTGGCATAACGAGGGCAAAAGTAGTAATAATCGAGGAGCAAGTACAGTGTATTTTTTTACTCATTTTGAATCTTATGGTTCTCTGAACGCAGAAGTGTGGAAGAAAAGCTTCGGAAAATGCTGTCCGATAGAATAAATTCTGTTTCTTTTCCACACCGGCAACGGCACTTTAATTTTACATGGCATCATACTACTTAACTGTTTGGTATGATACTTCTGCAACGCTCTTTGTTAATCCTCATAGGAGGTGCACTGCTGGTAATAGCAGGCTGGAGTGGCATTCAGGTTTACCGCCTCTCGTCTGAACGCGCAGACATCAAGAAAGACTATAGCGTTCTCAACAACATAACGTATGGGCTACTATCGGTGAATGCGTGGCGCGACCACATGGTAAAAGTTATCACACATCGCATTGATGATTTTGAATTTACGCCTGAACAAGAGGCAGCATTAAAGGAAGAAGTAGCACAGGTGTTGCACGCGGTGGTAAACAAGGCCGATAGTCTCATCGACAGAAAACAAAAGACCCTTGGTGGCAAGTTGAAAAAGTTTGCTGTGAAGACACTTGTTAACGAAGAGAAAGTACATGCTCGTGTGCCCGAGTTTGCATCTACCATTGTTAACGAAATAAAGAAACCCAAGAACAAAGAGCGACTCAAATTTCTGGCGCAAAGTAAACTGCAGGAGTTTGGTTCGATTACGTACGACAGTGTCAATGATGTAACACGAGCGCAGGCGTTGCTCGGTAAATATAGTGTAGCCGATGTACCAGCCTTTAATGCCATGAGTACGAACATGCTGGAGACTCTTTACCAGCGCGCTTACTTCTTTACCTATATATTAATGGGAATAACAGTTATATTCCTGCTAGTGTGGTGGCTTCTTAGAAAACAAACCGCGTTGCATACACCGCTTTTTATACTCTCGGTGATGCTGGCACTTATCATGCTTATCACCGGACTCACTTCACCCATGATCGAAATTGATGCGCGGATCAAAGAGATGAGCTTCCTGCTGATTGGAGAGCGTATTTCTTTTAGCGACCAGGTGATATTCTTCCAAAGCAAAAGTATAGTGGATGTTGTCAGTATTCTGTTGCAGACCGGTAAATATGATTCGGCCGTGGTAGGTATATTGATCCTGATTTTCAGCATTGCTTTCCCGATCGGAAAATTATTTGCTACCAAGTTTTACTTACTGGGTAACGAACGCTGCCGTAATAACAAAGTGGTTCGCTTCTTTGCTTTCAAGTCCGGCAAGTGGAGCATGGCCGATGTAAATGTAGTGGCAATCTTTATGGCATATATAGGCTTTAAAGGTATACTGGATAGCCAGATGGCGCACCTTAATCTGCAAACTGATTCACTGGCAAGTATTTCTACCAATGAGACATCGCTACAGCCTGGTTTCATTCTCTTTGTAGCCTTTGTTTTATTCGGATTGATACTCTCTGTCATTCTGCAACACATCACCTCCATAGCCTGCGAGCGCGAAAAACAACAAGTCGTAAACAAGCCGGTAAGCCATGCTATAGCGTGATTTTTTTCGCAGAAGCCACAGCAGGACACTTGAAAATACAGAGTATATATACCTAGTCCGCGCCCATAATCTGTGTAAATCTGCACCCCCTGCAGGCAAAAAAATGCATTTACACCGTACATATAAATTTCTGCAATCAATAGCATCTACTGTTGTAAATTATTTCCGTTTTTAAATCCAGCCTATGAAACGGAAACCTGCCTTTGCCTTTTTGTTCAGTATACTATTGATCGCCTGTCAGCCCGCCAAGAAAGAAGAAAGCGTCTCTTCCGATACACACGCATACCTCGAAGAAATTACCATTCGCCAGTTACAACAAGGCTACCGCGAGGGTAAATATACCATCACGGCAGTCGTGAAAGATTACCTGGCACGTATTGATGCTATAGATAAGAACGGACCCAGGATCAATTCCATTATCTGCATCAACCCCGATGCTGTAGCCATAGCAGAGCAACTTGAAAAAGAATGGAAGGATGGAAAGATCCGCGGACCACTGCACGGTATACCGATCATTCTGAAAGATAATATTGATACACACGACAAGATGCCGAATACAGCAGGTGCTGTTGTGCTTCGTAATTCATTTCCGTCACGCGACAGTTGGGTCGCACAAAAATTGAAAGAAGCAGGTGCGATTATAATCGCGAAAGCAAACCTGAGTGAGTGGGCTAACTTTCGGGCCGATATGTCATCAAGCGGATGGAGTGGAGTAGGAGGGCAGACACGAAATCCTTATGTACTCGATCGTAATCCGTGCGGATCAAGTTCAGGTTCAGGTGCTTCGGTAGCGGCTAATCTTTGTGTGCTGGCCATTGGTACAGAAACAAACGGATCTATAGTTTGTCCTGCGAACAACAATGGCATTGTTGGTTTGAAACCTACAGTCGGACTCATCAGTCGCAGCGGAATTATACCGATCTCATTCACACAAGATACACCCGGCCCGATGGCGCGCACGGTAGAAGATATAGCCATCACGTTGGGGGTGCTTGCAGGTAAAGATTCGTCCGATAGTAAAACATTTAACCCCGAGGCTGTCTTTCATACCGACTATACCAAATTTCTGAAAGCCGATGGACTGAAAGGAAAACGAATTGGTTTATTGAAAGATATAGCGGGCTATCACGCACGTGTTGATACCTTGATGAAAAAGACAGTGGCTTACCTGAGAAGCCAGGGAGCAGAAGTAATTGAAATTGAAGAACCGCTGGGTAAAGGAGCCGGTCAGTCTTCGTTCCAGGTGTTGCTCTACGAATTCAAGGATGGTTTGAATAGATATTTTGCAGGGCTGAACAACGCACCTGTAAAAGATATACAGCAGTTGATCGAATTCAATAAAAAGGATTCGGTTGAGCTTCGCTACTTCGATCAGAAATTACTCGAGATGGCACAGGCCAAAGGCAACCTTGAAACAGCGGAGTATAAAGAAGCGCTGGCAGCCATGCACAAATTAACACGCGAAGAGGGTATCGACAAGATCATGGCGAAATATACCCTCGATGCAATCATGGCACCCACCGGTTCACCCGCGTGGAAGACCGATCTTATTGATGGCGATCATTTTCTGGGAGGCAGTTCTTCACCTGCCGCCATTGCTGGTTATCCTGCCATCGCAGTGCCGATGGGTTTTATCGATGAACTTCCCGTAGATGTATCATTCTTTGGTAAAGCATGGAGTGAACCGGTGCTGCTGGAAATAGCGTATGCCTACGAGCAAGGAACTAAACACAGAAAAGCTCCGCGCTACATTCCTTCGAATTAAATTCAGGTGACGTGTTTAGGTTGGTTTGCCAGACGGTTTAAAAATATTACCTTGCAGCACCTAACCTAAACACGTTATAATGTATGATTGGTTTTTACACACCACTCCTGGCCTTGCAGGCATTCTGTCTGTATCACGCATATCGCAATCAAGTTGAACAACGCTGGTATTGGTTCATTGTATTTTTCCCCGGTATAGGTTGTGCTATATACCTGTATCACAATTTCTATAGCCGCCGAAGCATCGAGACCATTGCAGAAGGTATGAAAGGTGTTGTGAACAGCAACTATAAAATTGAGCAGCTTGAAAAAGCATTACGCTTCAGCGATAACATCACTAACAAAACAAACCTGGCCGATGCCTACGTAACCTGTGGTCGTTATGATGAAGCGCTCACACTCTATAAAGAATGCCTTACGGGATTCATGGCCGATGATCCGGTCATCCGCATCAAAGTATTATTTACTTCGTTCCTGAAAAAAGATTTCGAAGCTACCGTTGCTTACGGAGAAGAACTTGAATCCGAGAAACGTTTTCAACAATCAGAAGAGCGGGCAGCGTATGCGTGGGCATTGCATCACACCGGTAAAACTGAACGGGCTGAGAAAGTATTTCAGCAAATGGATTCAACATTTACCAACTACCGCCAACGGATTGAGTACTGTAAATTTCTGATGGCCACCAACCGACCGGGAGAACTCCAACGTAAATTGCAGGAAATGAGTGAAGAACTCGAACACCTGAAAGGCCCCGAACGAAAATTCTATCGCCACGTTGCGCGCGAAATCCGCGAATTGCAAACTGTGAAATAGCTGCGAGCTATGAGGAGGGGCTAGGTGCTGGCTGCTGGGGTGATTGGTGTGAAGTAACGGTGGTATATGCTAATTGTAAGTGTCTTTTTAAGTTGCCGGCTTTGAGCTGCGAGCTGTGAGTTTGATTTAGTGTGTATAACTATATATACTGGCAAACTCCCTGTAGCCAGCGGCCAGAAGCCTGCAGCCCCTCCTCGCAACTCATAGCTCAAAGCTCGAAGCTATTTCCTATCTTGCTGCCCGCAAAAGCGAAATAATATGTTTGCCTATATACATCGTGAGATCGTTCCTGTTGAGAAAGCATTTCTGCATGTAAGCGATCTTTCCATTCAACGTGGTTATGGTATTTTTGATTTTTTCAAAATCCAGGATGGTCATCCGTATTTCCTGGATGATTACCTCGATCGTTTTTATAATTCTGCTTCGAGCATGCAACTGGAAGTGCCGCATCAACGCGATGAACTGAAGAACATTATCTATAGTCTCATTCGTAAGAACAATATAGCAGCATCTGGTATAAAGATGATCCTCACAGGCGGTTATTCGGCCGATGGTTATCAGCCGGCTGAACCTAACCTGATCATCACCCAACATAATCTTACCTTACCGGGTGAAGATCAAATAAAAAAAGGAGTAAAGATTATTACGCATGAGTTTGTGCGCGACTTTGCATCCGCCAAAACAATTAATTACTCCACCGGTATATGGCTTATTAATAAAGTAAAGGAAAGTCAGGCGGTGGATGTGCTGTATCATAAACACGGTATCGTATCGGAATTTCCGCGTTGTAATTTCTTTATTGTTCGAAACGATAATACAGTTGTTACACCGGCACATCATGTATTGCGTGGCATCACCCGTAAAAATATACTCAGGCTGGCATCGCTTAAGTATAAAGTAGAAGAGGGGGTTGTTACACTCGATGATATAGCATCTGCAAAGGAAGCGTTCCTTACCAGCACTACCAAGCGAATTGTGCCGGTTGTAAAAGTAAATGATACCGTCATTGGTGATGGCAAACCCGGAGCCGTAAGTTTTTCGCTGCTGGATGATCTCATCGCGCTGGAAAATGAAGACTATAAATTAAACGCGCGCTGAGTATATGCTGATCCGGTATACATGGCCGGCCATTGTATGGTCGCTCGTTATTTTAATTGCAACGCTTATTCCGGGCAAGGCTATTCCAAAGGTTGGATTTTTTCAGATCGATAAAGTTGTCCACTTTTTTATTTTTGGCGTGCTCATGTTCCTGTCGTGTTACGCCCTGAAAAAGACATACGAATATACCGGCAAGCCTTTGCGTTTTGTTCGCATCGCGCTTGCATATAGCCTGGCGCTGGGTATTGTCATCGAACTCATTCAGCAATATGTACCTGGTCGTGGTCCTTCCGTAGCCGATGTTGTTGCCAATAGCATAGGGGTAGCGTTGGGTTATGGAATATTCCGGTTGCTGCAGAAGAGAAGTGTTGTATAGGTTTAAATTTGCCACTGCTGTAATATACTCGCGTCCATTGTGAGAAATGCTGTAGTATTGGCAGATCAACCAGCATAACACCTCTATGAAAAATCTCTCCATCCGAATTTGCTCTGTCGTGTTGCTTGCAGCAACCGTGTTTCCCTATAGCTTGCTTGCGCAGACCGGTGTCGGAACAAAACCAACCAGGAAAGCTGAAATACTTTTTGACGGCACCCGGAAAATGCTGGACGACAAATGGACATACTGGAAAGGTCCGCGACTCGCAGCAACATTACCCATCAAGTGGACTATTGTAAAAGACCCGGTGGATAAAGGAACTGTGTTAAATGGTAACGACCCGACAGCGGCCGGGGGTAAATATGGAACGGCTGATATTGTTACAAAAAAAGAATACCGCGACTTCCGGTTGCATATAGAGTTTCTGATTGAGAAGCCCGGAGGCAACAGCGGAGTATATCTTCAAAACCGATACGAGATACAGGTGCTGGATGGAGACTCCACCAGTCATGGAATGGCTGCGGTAATCAATGAGTCCGAATCACCATACCATGCGTACAACGGACTGGGTAAGTGGAATGCCTATGACATAGTTTTCAGAGCTGCACGTTTTGAAAATGGCAAGCTCACGGAAAAAGCTATGGTGACGATGTATTTTAATGGTGTGAAGGTGCATACCAACCAGGCGATTCAACAAGTGTGGGGTGGACCGAACTCCGGTATAGATGGAGGTAACGATGGAGGCAAAGGTATAACGGATGTTCCCGGCGGATTAAAATTACAAGCGGAAGGTCACGATGTACTCTTCCGGAATATCTGGATTGAAACACTCGATCTGAAAGCAGCTCAAACTGATTTTTAAGTTTTGACGTAGAGGTTGTATGTGACTAAATCTGCGCAGCGGAATTAATAAAACGTGTAACACGTTATACAATTAAGTGTTACACCAGATACAAAATTCCGGCTGAAAGCGTTTAGAAGATATAGTACACATACCTGACCACGTATGAAACCTTTTATACTGATTCTCTTTTTAACGGTGGGGTTTGCTGCGCAATCAACTGCGTATCCCATCGATCCGAGACCACTACGAAAGCTCATCATCGAAAGCGAGTATATCCTGATCGGCCACGTGCAGGAAGTATATCAGAAGAAAAAGAAAAAAGATTCTTTCGGTTATGCCGTGGCACGCATCGAAGTCAGGGAAGTTTTAAAAGGCACCCTCCGGAGCGTTATCGTTGAAGTGGCGTTTGAACCCAACATGGTTTGCCCTGCACCGGCAAGATATATTCCGGGTACGGAAGTCGTAGCCTTTCTTGACAAAGGTGACAACGGTATGTTTGAGACACACGCACTGTCGTATGGAGCACGTGCAGCAACATTGCCCGATGTAGCCGTGTTCCGCGATCGCATTCGCGAGATGCAGCAGATACTGACGATCACCGACACCGATCAGCAATTTCTGGAAACCACCGAGTGGCTTGTAAAGTGTGCCGAGCACGAAGCAACACGCTGGGACGGAGTATATGAACTCTCGCCTGAGAGTGATTTCATGTCGTACTACGCGCGTTCCGAAAGACTTCCGTTCAAGTATATGATTACGTACGAGCAGAAGCAACGACTGAAGAATGCATTGCTGGCAACAACCGTAACAGGCTATAGCGACTTCGGTTTGGTAGACCTGGTATACCTGGGAAATGAAGAAGAAGTCAGCCGGTATTTACTAGACGGATTGAAAAAGTTATCTGAAGACCACCTCTGGTATGCCGGTGAGTATATGAGGCGGCTGAACTACGCCCGGAACTCGCAGCAGCTGGATACACTGATCACTTCCTTCGAAGAAAAGCAATATGCATTGGACAAAGACGATGAGCTGAAGAGCATCGTTCAGGAATTTATAGCGCTGGTCGATCACTAAATTTTATACGACACACCGCGAATAAGTGATGCATGTGTCCACATCTATAGGGGTGGAACAAAATTTTAGGATATACCCCTTCGTCAAAAAAATCACATCATTCTGTGATATAGTATACGTAGCTGCCGGGTTTTTACTAATTTAGCATCATCCTGTGTGTATGCTTATGAAAAAGACCCTTATCCGTTCGGCTATTATTTTTGTTTTTGCCCTCGTGTCATCCTTTGCTTTTGCTCAACAGCACCATTATGTAGTGGTTGGTGTGTTTGCTGTAGAAGTTAATGCGCAAAAGTTTACGGGGTATGTACGGAGCCAGCGATTCAGTGCCGGCTACGGATTGTATAAAAAACAGAAGCTATATTATGTATATGTTATGAAGACGGCTGACCGCAGTGCAGCGCAGGTTGAACTGCGTGGTCTTCACAAAGATACTGAGTTTAAAGATGCCTGGATATTCTCCGGTATACTGGAAGGTGGCGAAGATCTTCCGCTGGATAGTCCAGAGCCGCCCGTTGTAGAAGAGAAAACTCCGGTTGTTGAAGAGCCTCCTGTAACACCACCGGTAACACGCGACACGGTGGCTGCCGTGGTGGCGGATAGCGCATCCGTTGTAAAGGCTGAACCGAAGGACAGTGTAGGGGAGGAAGCACCGGCAACACCACCCGCGGTTATAAAAGGTAAATTGTTCAAGTTCACCATACAGACTGCTGATGGCAAGCCGTTAAAGGGAGAGATCCATAACGTTGATTTCAGAAGAGGGCGTGAGCTGGGCACTTACAAAACCAATCAATATATAGATATACCGCGTCCGTCTGCACGGGCTAACCCGCTTTCGCTGGTGTGCGGCATTTTCGGATATAAAGAAATTGTTAAGATGCTGGATTATGATAATCCTGCTTATGTAGAAACTACTGCCTTCCAGGATGGAAACGGTGCGTGGGTAATTTCCTATCAGCTGGAGCGCATGAAGAAAGGCGATGTATCGGTAATGTACCACGTAACCTTCTATAAAGATGCTGTCGTAATGTTGCCGCCATCACAGGCTGAAATGGATGAGCTTGTAAGCATGATGACGGACAACCCGGAATATAAAATCAAGATACACGGCCATTGTAACGGAACGAATTCCCGTAAGATCATTGCGATCGGTCCAACTAAAAATTACTTTTCTACAAAAGGATCGCAGGAAATTACCGGCAATGCCAAAGAGCTTTCCAAACTTCGTGCGCAGGCTGTCCAGAATTACCTGATCGATCATGGCATCGACAAATCACGTACGGAAATTTTTGCGTGGGGTGCACAGAATATGCTCGCGCCAGAAAACAGTCCGAGTGCCAAGCTGAATGATCGCATTGAGATCGAAATCACAGCAGACTGATTTATATACTTTATTAATGGCACAACAACGGATTTGAGAACGGTAAGTGTTTTGGGATGTGGATGGCTGGGAAAACCGTTTGCTGCCACCCTGGTAAACGAGGGATATATAGTTTACGGTTCAACTACACAAGAGGCTAAACTGCCGGAGCTGACTGCGCTTGGTATCAAACCTTTTCTGATTACGTTCAATCCGCATGCTTGCGGAAATGATATAGATACGTTCTTTAAGGCTGATGTACTGGTGATCAGTATACCACCCCGCACCCGGTCTGGTCAACCTGAAGTATATCTTGCCCAGTTGGAGAACGCGGTGCAGAAAGCAAAAGCAGGCAGCATCCGCCATATACTATATATCAGCTCCACTGCTGTATACCCGGATCTCAATCGCATTGTTACGGAAGATGATGTTGACAACGAATCATATCTTGCGAAAGCAGAAACCATCGTCCGGTCGTTTGCAAGTGCTACAGTTATTCGGTTTGGAGGTTTGGTAGGGCCAGACCGACACCCGGGAAGATTCCTCGCCGGTAAAAAAGATTTGTCGGGTAAAAATACACCGGTCAATATCATTCATCAACGCGATTGCATCGTCATCATGAAGAACATTATCGAGCAGCAGGTATGGGGAGAAGTTTTTAACGCCTGTGCCGATGAACATCCAACCCGCGAAGTGTTCTATACACAGGCAAGTGTTGCCCTGAACCTGGAGCCACCGCAGTTCACAGGCAGTGACAGCAATCCCTATAAAATTGTGAGCAGTGAAAAGGTAAAGCTGCGGCTTGGGTATACTTTTGTATATGCTGATCCGATTGCGATGTTGAATTAGCTATCAGCTGTGAGCTACGGGAAGGAATGTAAAAAATGTTTCTGCGGGATATTCTATATATGCATAACAGCTATTGCATTTCTCGAAACTCGAAGCTAATTACTCGAAGCTAATTTATAGCGCGTTTATGAAAAGAAGAAAATTTATTGGCATAACAAGTACTACATTTGTAGGAATGAATTTACCTATAGCAGCAAGCGATATGAGTACAGCAGCAGAAACGAACAAGCGAAAAATTCTGATCTTCGGTGGCGGATACAACGCGGCCTTTATCCGGTATCTGGCTGGCCTCACGGGGAAGACGATGCCACGACTTTGCTTTCTGCCAACAGCATCTGCGGATAATCCTTTTGGAATTGCCAACTGGTTTGAGACCTGCGCACCACTGGATGTTAAACCGTTCGTGCAGCGCCTGTTCATCAGCAGCTATAATCAGAAACTTTCATTTGAAGAAGTATTGCTCAGTATGGATGGTATAGTTGTAGGAGGAGGAAACACGCTGAACATGATGGCCATCTGGAAAGCGCAAGGTATAGATACTATACTTCGTCAGGCGTGGGATAAAGGTATTGTATTGGCCGGTGGCAGTGCAGGTTCGTTGTGCTGGTTTGAACATGGTACAACCGATTCGCGCCCGAAAGATATTTCGAAAGTGGAATGCCTCGGGTTTATTAAAGGAAGCCATTGCCCGCATTACGACTCCGAGCCTACACGCAGACCGTTGTATCATTCGTATATCCAGTCAAAACAATTCAAACCGGGCTATGCGTGCGATGACCAGGCCGCTATATACTTTGAAGATAACGAAGTTAAGAAAGTAGTTGCCCTGCGCGAGGAAAGTAACGCTTACTATGTGTATGAAGAGAACGGTGTAGCGAAAGAACGAAGACTGGTTAAAGAAGTAATCAAATAAACGCAGGCGCATATATACCCTGTTATACAAAATTTATAGAATGAATACGGCTGCTTTATATCATGAGGTAGTGTTCAGCACATCCCGCAGCAGCGGTCCGGGTGGGCAGAACGTGAACAAGGTAAATACCAAAGTAACGCTCAAGTTTGATGTTGCCGGCTCGGCCGTACTGAGTGATGAAGAGAAGCAGGTCATTGCAGAGAAGCTGGCAACGCGTATTACAACAGAGGGTATACTCGTTCTGGTGTCGCAAGACAAACGTTCACAACTGGAGAACAAGGAAGCAGTCAAGCAAAAGTTTGCCAAACTTATTGCGAAGGCTTTTGAAAAGAAGAAAGCCCGCAAAGCCACCAAGCCATCCAAAGCTTCCGTTAAAGAGCGCATTGAAACCAAGAAGCGCCATGCCGAGAAAAAGAAATGGCGAAGAGGAGCCGATGAATAACCCCGGTATATTTCAACCAGATAAAATATAGTCCCTCACCATGATTCTGAAAATGCCAGCTATACGATACGCCAACGATAATTTACAGCACGTATTGGTATGGTAGCCTTTATCAGAAAATATCCGGTAACGCTTAGCCTCATCGTTGTAAACACGGCAGTTTTTCTGTGGATGTACCTGCAGACGGATACACTCGAGCAATCCGTGTGGACACTTTATTCGCTTGAGCATGGTGCGTTGTTCAATCCGTATGCTTTAAGAAACGAATGGTATCGTATATTCACGTCCATGTTTATGCATGGACACTTGCTGCACCTTGCTGTAAACATGAGTGTGCTGTTGCTCGTTGGCAGTGAACTGGAGGAGCGGGTTGGTACCGGTAAATTTATAGGGGTATATTTTATAACAGGTGTAGCGGCAGCGCTCAGCAGTTTATACTGGAACCTGTTTACAGTAGGCGTTGGCGCCTCCGGGGCATTGTTTGGTGTGCTGGGGTTTTCGCTGGTGGTACAGATATACCGAAGCAGGCAGGAGGATTCATCAGTTCTGCCAGTGCTGGTAAGCTTCATGGTGTTCCTGGTGGTGAACACGGTTTTCTCCGAAGCGCTGAATGGTGATCATGCTGCTCACTTCGGTGGACTTTTTGCCGGAATTATACTGGCCTTCCTCACACTGATACTCACCCGGTCGTTTCACAAAATAGTTGTCGAGTATGGCTGTCTTGTTATACTGATAGCCTTCTTTTTTGTGATGCCACGTTACCAGGTTCGGTATTTTGATTTTTACCAGCAGGTGCTTGTGGCTGAGGATTCGGCTAACAGTATATTTGATAAGCAGAATATTTCTGATGAAGCCTTTGCCAATGCATTTAAAGAAAATAATATACTGTGGGATTCGGCACTTCATACCTTAAATGATCAGAAATATATACCGGCTGCATTACAAAGCGATACATTCAAGTTAAGACGATACCTGATGCTGCGGAGGCAGGAGAATATATACCGGGTCAACATGATCGAGCGTGAATCCTATATATACCTCGATAGTATAGAACTGATGCAGGATTCGCTGAAGAACTATCTTTCACTGGCCTACCCGTTGTCGATGGCGCATGTGCGTGTAAAGGAAGAAGAACCCGAGAAAGAGGAGGAGCCTCCGATGGAGATGACGCGGGTATGGTACGATCATAACTGGGAAGAAATACCAGCGCCACCGGCAAGCTATTATCGGATCGGCTTTCGCGATTCACTCGGTCGCTGGCAAGGTGCAGTGCGCGACTACTATGCCAGTGGCGCTATACAGATGAAGGGCTCATATAAAGATGACAAGCGCGATGGCGTATTTCTGTATTACTCCGATCACAAGACCTATACATCGGCAGGTCGCTATAAAAACAATCGCAGCGTAGGTAAGTGGGAAACGTATCATAACAATGGTCGCCTGGCGAGTGAAGTATATTATACCGATCGTTATTTTTTGAAGAACCTGTGGGACTCCTCCGGACATCAATGGGTGAAGGATGGTGAGGGTAAAGAAATTCAGCGCTATGCAAATGGTGTGGTGGCGGCAGAAGGCGAGTATAAAGATGGATATAAAGAAGGTTACTGGTACGGTCGTCATGAAAACGGGGAGATGTACTACGAAGAGAATTACCACCTCGGCAGACTCGTCAACGGAAGATCGCGAAGTTTGAAAGGAGAGCGTGCTGTGTATGATGCCAGTAGTGAATATCCGTTGCCGGAAGGAGGGTATAAAAAACTTAACGCATATCTGCGGGATGAGGCTAGTAAAATCAATAGCACACTGAAGGGAACCGTACGATTGTCGTTTCGTGTTACTACCGATAAAGTGGTTGCCGATATAGAAGTAGAAAGCAGTCTGTCCCCTGAACTCGATGAAAAAGCAAAGAAGATTCTACGCAACGGTCCAGCGTGGATTCCTGCCAAAGAACACGGCCAGCAAGCCGTTGAAGGCTATAGCGCGGTGTCTATTGACTTTTAATGGAACAGCCGGTCGTTATATACTAAATCTGTAGGTATATTTGCACCCGAATAATAGAAGTATCCTCCTATGAGACTAGGACAATTAGCCCGGAAGCTGGCGATAATACCTGCCGAAATCGTTGACTTTCTTGCCACGAATAATATCCGGATTGATGAAAACACCAATACACGGCTCGAACACGAACAACTTATACAAGTAGTAAAACATTTTGCGCCCGCGCGTATTGAAGAGTTCACAACTCCGGCAATTGATGAAACACAGGATATAGTGGAAGAACCGGTGCTTCAAGAAAAACCAGTGCTTCAAATAGAAACCGTAATTCCGGAAGTAATCGAACCCGAACCGGTACTAACGACTCCGGATATACTGCAGGAAATGGCCGTTACAGACGAGCGCAATGTTATACCCGATGTTGAGCAGGAGCAGAAGATCGAAGTTATCAAAGCACCTAAAGTTGAACTCGCAGGTCTAAAGGTTCTTGGTAAAATTGAATTGCCACAGCCGAAGAAGAAAGAGCCGAAGCCTGAAACGGAAACTGAATCACCGGAGCAAACGGCCACGACTCCGGATGCAGAAAGTAAATCTTTCAGTCATACGCGTAAAGAAGGAAGAAGAAAGTCGCACCCTAAATCAGATCAATCCTCTGACTATAGAAATAAAAGGCCACGTAAAAACCCGGTAGCATTGCAGCGCGAGCGTGAGGCGTATGAAGCTGAGTTGAAACGTGAAGCCGATGCTAAAGCCGAGAAAGAGAGACGTACGCTATATTACCAGCAACGTGTAAAGGCATCGGTACCAACCAAGCCTGCACGGTTGATCGATGAACCTGTTATGGAAATGACGGGTGACCTGAGCAAAGCACCAACCACATGGCTTGGTAAATTCTGGAAATGGTTCCGGTCGTAAAATTGATGTAGCTGCATCTGTATACATTTTCAACAAAAAGTATAGGCACCTGTTCGTGAATACAACATCACAGCAGGTGCTTTTTCATTTTGAGGGCAGGCATGTTTTTTATATTTCATACTTCCGAACTATAAACGCTCAGAGATATGAACATGCCAGTGAAGTCATCAACCTACGATTATTCCATTGCCCCGGGAGTATGGGGAAAGAGAGATGTTTTTGTTAATTACTATATCATCCAGGATAGCGATACCAACGCGTGGTTCCTGGTAGATGCCGGGTTGAAATGGTCAGCTCCGCGTATAAAAGCAATGGCCACTGAGCTTTTTGGCGAAGGAAGTAAACCGGCCGGTATAATTTTAACACACGGTCACTTCGATCATGTAGGAGCCTTGCAGACACTTGTAGAAGAGTGGAATGTTCCGGTATATGCACACCCGCTTGAGGTGCCATACCTTTCCGGACAATCATCGTATCCTCCGGCAGACCCTAGTGTAGGCGGGGGACTGATGTCTTCGATGTCGTGGATATACCCAACCGGTCCGATTGATATACGCCAGAATCTTCAGCCACTTTCCGATACCAGTGATAACGTTATTCCAGGTCTTAACGGATGGCGATTCATTCACACACCCGGTCATGCTCCGGGACACATCAGTCTTTTCCGCGAAAGCGATAAAGTATTGATTGCCGGTGATGCTGTTGTAACAACACGCCCCGAGTCTGCACTTTATGCGCTGTCCTATAAAAAAGAAGTCTCAGGCCCGCCTAAATATTTAACCTGTAACTGGGCATCAGCCAAGATCTCGGTATTGAAACTTGCAGCGCTTGACCCGCAGATCATTGCGACCGGACATGGTGAACCTATGCAGGGCGAAGAGATGCAACTTGCATTACAACGACTGTCAACACGCTTCGATAAACTGGCGCAGCCTGCACACGGTCGTTATGTAAATGAACCCGCCATTACCGATGAGACAGGCGTGCTATATTTACCACCTGCTGTGGAGCCCGATTATTCAACAGCATTGAAGGTAGTGGGTATATCGCTCGCAGTATTATCAGTAGGCTATCTTATTTACAGACAGGTAAAGAAAAAGTCAGAACAGAAAGATACCGTGCGTGATCTGCTGGCCGGCTGGCGTGAGAAGCCTCGTCATAAACTTCATCACTTGCTGAATTAGCAGGTGATGAATTCATCCATATATACTTTAAGGTTTCACGGGCTGATCGATTGCATGGGTAGACACCGCGCCTTCGGTTGGCTCTATTTTATTGCCGTAACGCGTTGCATACACTTGTGTAAATTCAGCCCCAAACAGTAAGATCATTCCGGCATACGTAACCCACAGCATAATGAGGATTACCGAACCGGCAGCGCCATAGGTTGAAGCAGGATCTGCGTTACCGAAATATATACCCAGTGCATACTTGGCGATTACAAACAACACAGCGGTAAGCGTTGCACCAATCCATACATCTTTCCAGCGTATGCGTGCATCCGGCAGAAATTTATAGATGGCAGCAAAGAGCAGGGTAACTATACCAAACGATACCAGCAGATCGATCACACGAAAGATTACGAGAAGAGATTCTGATAAATATCCGGCAACCCAATCGCGTACGGCACTAAGTCCTGCAGAGATCACCAGCGATATAAGCATCAGGAAGCCGACTACAAGTATCAACCCGAAGGAGAAGACACGATCGCGCAGCAGCTTCAGAAATTTTTGTTTGGGCTGTGGTTTAACTTCCCACATCTGGTTAAGTATCTGTTGCAGTTTATAGAATACACCCGTAGCGCCAAAGAGGAGCGTAGCCACACCAATAATGGAGGCCAGCGTTGAGCCTTTGTTTTCACTGGCACGTGCAACAATCGTCTCTACATCTTCGGCAGTACCGGAGCCAATCATACTGCCAACCTGCGATGAGATCTGGTTGGTCACCGCTTCTTCACCAAAGAAATAGCCGGCCAGGTTAATAATGATCACGAGCAATCCCGGTAATGAAAAGATAGTATAGTAAGCAATGGTGGCGCTGCTACTGAAAGGGTCACGCTCATTCCATTGCTGAAATGTACTTTTCAACAACGTCCAGAACTTGCTGAATACATTGATCACTCGCATATAGTTTACCTTTGGAGGTATAGCAGCAAAAAACTATTCCATCGGTAAGGCTTAAAAAGAAAAAAGCCATCCCGGTAAGGATGGCTTTCGCTATAAAGGTATAGTTCTGATTAGAACGTGATTGTCTCGTATTTGCCGCTGCTGGTAGATACTTCGAAAGTAATTTTAGCATCGGTAGCAGATTTTACCTGGCTCAGGTTATATACCTGACCGAAAGAACCTGTTACCTGAACATCCTGCTTGTGCAGCAAAGCGTTTCCGCTGAAGATTCTTACTGTAATAACTTCGGAACCATTGTTCGATACGTTCAGCATATATTTGTTATCAACGTTTGCTACTGCAGTAACTTTAACGAAGCTTACGATTTTGTTCATCGCGTAGTTTACTTTCTCTACCTGCTTACCGTTTTTGTCTTCCAGTACGATGGTATATTCACCTTCAGGAAGTTCGCTGAAGTTATACGGACGTACAAACGATGCAACGTTGTTCATCACTTCAGAGAATACAAGCTGGTTGCTGCTGTTGATGATCGATACTTTTACTTTACCGGTCTCTTTTGTTTTGTAGTAAACTTTGTAAACCTGAGAAGTTGCCGGTACAACGGTTAAAGATGTTGGCGCATCTGCGAAAGCTGAAGCTGAGAAAACAACAAAAGCGAAAACTAAGACAGACAATTTAGAGTTCATATTTTATTTAGTTGTTAAATGTGTTCGTGTTTGATGATGCAAAGGTGTAGAATCGTTTCGGTTGAACTTTTGCAAAGCGCATGCAGGCGCGATGAACGTAAGGAAAGCGATTTGACCGCGCTATCAGGATTTTCTTCTTCGCGAATCGGCCCCCGCGAAATGGGCAGTAGTAACACACCCGCACAACGTAATTGTATTACTGTTTAAAATGATAAACAGAATAATATTCTGAATTTTTAAGCTAGAAAATCCATTTTTAGTCGATGTTAAAGCGATTTTACCCTTCTTCCAGAATATAATTCGATTTCGGTTGATGTATGGTTTGTGTCGAAAAGTAATATTTCCGTTGAAATACACGCGACTCATGCGCAATCCTACCTGCGGGTTTTCTGATGATTGTTACCCGCTATATTTTGGCTATAGCATGGTGCATTTTACTATAAATATGGCCTGCATGAGCGGGTATAATATTTTAAACGGTAAAGTATAAACCAACATAATTTTCCATGGTATACGAGATCGGCAGCAGTACAATGTTATTCGAGGTAGACCGTGCATCGATCGTTGATATTTCGGTGGGCGATATTATACATGCCCGTGGTTTTCACGATGCACCCTATACCTGGAAGCAACAGGACAGTCAGTTTATAGAAAGCAATCCGGATGCAAAAGTGTTTTTGAAGATCAGGCGTGATACCGATGGTACGTATGAAGCTTCCGGGGTAACAGTTATTACAGAGAACTGATCGCAGAATGCTATATAATTAGACTTCCGGGTAATGCAATTCTTTTCCCGTTCATTACCTTTGCCCATCATATTTACAGCATGAACGGAACCATACGCGCCAATATAGCGAAGGGAGCACACGTTAAGATCGTATTAAAGAAAGATCAACGTACGGGTATATTAACCGAAGGTATCGTAAAAGATTTACTTACCAGCGCACCGGTTCACCACCGCGGCATCAAAGTAAGACTCGAAGATGGCCAGATCGGCCGGGTTAAAGAAATTATATCGTAGCCGCCTTGTCTATGGAAAGTCAACCTAATAATCCGTTGCACGGCAAAACGTTGGAAATGGTCGTTCAGTTTCTGGTCGATCACTACGGATGGCAAGAGCTCGGTGGACGCATCAACATTCGCTGCTTCAATGAAAATCCAAGTATAAAATCCAGTCTTACGTTTCTGCGCAAAACACAATGGGCACGAACGAAAGTAGAAGATCTCTACATCAAGACCATTGCCAGAACAAAGCAATAAACTATATATCTATACCTGCTGACTGACAGCCTTTGCTGTAACCAGTAGCTGGCCCACATGCCGCTGTGTATGTTCGGCTGCATGGAAGAGCAAACCCAGAACAGTAGAGGATAATTGTTGCCGGCCAACACCGCGGTGTTCGGTCAATCGTTTCTCATCGGTTTCCTGTAGTTGTTTCAAAGCTCTTTGTACCTGTTCACGGAATGCAGTTACCAGATCATGTGCTGTTGTCTTTGTAGTGGGAGCGGAGCCTTCCTGTTGCAAAGCCTTTAGCTGCTGTGTTGATAATGATTCACCTCGTGCATACGTAAAGAGCCGATCGAGCACACCCGAAAGATGCTGCAAATGAAAACCTACCGATGCCATACCATAAGGTTTACTCCACAGATATATACTATCGAAAGATGCTATAGCGTGCTCCACCTCTTCGGTTGCCTGTAACAACGCATGGGCTACCGGTTGCAGCAACTGCGGAATTTCCGGGATAGGTCCCCGAAGCCATACTTCGCGTGTATCATTCATGGCTGTGGGTTTGGTGCGGTAAAGATACTAAAAGTTGCTGGCTTCTAGCGCTGGAAGTNNCGGCTACCGGACGTGAATTGTTCCAGCGGCCTGAAGCCAGAAGCCAGCAACTCTTTAACACTACTGCCGCAGTGCCTCCGTATTTACTTTCAAAGCATAAAAGAATCCATTCGTATCCCCGAAGTATACCACCTGGTTTTCAACAAGCGGGTCGGAAAGTATAGAGCCTAATGAAAGGATTTGCTTTTCGGCATCGACATAGTTGTTGCCATAGAGCTCAAAGTCCTTTCGGAATTCATCATCGCTGCCATACAGCGTGTGGTATCGCTTTTTACTTTCTTCTGTTTGAAAGATTACCTTGCTCTTGCCGGTAGCAGCATCAACCGAATAGATTTTTCCATTGAAACAACCAAACACGACCTGGTTATCGATCAACGATGCTGTGCCGTATACCCGCATGTTCAGCGGCAGTGTCCATTTTATTTTACCCGATTCAGCGCTCATGCAATAAAACCGATGCGTATCCGAAGTACCGAAGTATATATCGTTGTTGTATAAAAGCGGTGTTGCAATAACCCAGCTGCCACGCTCTTTCATATTCCATTTTCCGGTGCCGGTTTTGGCGTCAAGCGCATATATATTATAGTCACGACTTCCAAAGAAGACGGTATTATCATGAACAAGCACTGCGCGTTGTATTTCTCCCTTCGGAAAATTGGCATCGCCTACTGTTTTAAATTTCCAGATAAGCTTTCCGCTCTTCGAGTCTAACGCATATAAGTTGCCATCGTAACTGCCTATAAATACCGTGTTGTCTCTCACGACAGGTGCCGCATGCACAGCCCCATGGGTTTTGTAACTCCACAGCGGTTTGCCGGAGTCCGTTCCAAGCGCATACACGATGCTGTCGCCACTGCCTATATATATTACGTTATCAGAAACTGTGGGAGACGACAGGTAATAATCCCACAGATCGTAACGCTGTTCGCCTTTTGTTTTGAACTTCCACAATAGCTTACCCGTATTTTTATCGACAGAATATATATAGCTGTCAGCGCTGGAGAATATGACACTGTTCTGATGTATAGCAGGAGAGGAGTTTACAGCTCCTTTCGTTTCAAACTTCCAGACTTGCTTGCCGGAAGTTTTATCGACAGCATACAGGTGCATATCGCTGCTTCCGAAATAAATACGATTACCGTTTACAGCCGGTGAGGAATATATACCCGCCCCGGTCTGGAATTTCCAGAGTAACGATGAGTTCTGCGCATATAGTGTTGATACAAGTAACAGGTATAGCAGTGTTGATAGTAGTTGTCTCATAAAATTGTTCGACAGTTATAGCCGACACTTTGCAAGGTGTTGGAGTATGGTTAAGCAAATAAGAACTTGAAATATATTTATCTGCTTTATCCTTACAAACAAATTTGTCTAATAAATTTTAATGTCAACGTTGGGAAAACGCGCAACAGCAGCCTGACTAAATGATGAGAAAACATACTTTTATACGAATAGCTCAACGGTGGCCCAACATGCCTGAAGTCACGGATGAAGATCTTCGTACTTAAATAAAATAGTGTCTGCACCTAAAAAGCAGGTTCATTTAACATTTTCTACCCAACGTAGATACAATCGATATACGAAGTTAAGCGGGATGCGAGATAACTTGGACTTTATTTCTTGTATGAAAAATTTAATTACCACCGCGCTGCTATTGGGTTTGGTTGTTCACACGTACGCTCAGGTTACCATAGCAGTAGACTTGTCTACGGAACCGCAATTTGTGTCACCCTATATATATGGGCGCAACAATTCGCTCTCGGATAATCCGGCCAGTCCTCTTCCAGCCGCTGAATGGACACGCATCAAAGATTCCGGTATCAGATTTCTGCGGGAGAGCGGTGGCAATAACAGCACTAAATATAATTGGAGACTTAAACTGTCGAGTCATCCGGACTGGTACAACAATGTATACTTTCATGATTGGGATTTTGCAGTGCAATCCATGCAACAAAATCTGACTGATGTACAAGGTATGTGGTCGTTTCAATTAATTGGTAAGGCAGCTAAAACAACCACTGCAAATTTTAACGACTGGGCTTATAACAGTTCGCAGTGGTGGAGCGGTGTCAATCAGAATCTTGCTGGTGGAGGTGTTGTCAACGCTTCCGGAGGCTCAAGTGCTACATCTAATGGAAATCCTGATCTATACCTGCAGAACTGGACGACCGACTCAACGGTACTCATTCTCGATCATTGGTTCAACAAGCTAGGGTTGGAAAAGAATTCGCTCACCTATTGGAGTATGGATAATGAAGTTGAGATCTGGTCAGGAACGCACGATGATGTCATGCCGGCACAAGAGTCAGCCGAGGCTTTCATGCAACGATACTTGGCAGTAGCGAAGAAAGCGCGGCAACTTTTTCCGGAGATCAAACTGGTAGGGCCGGTTCCTGCTAATGAATGGCAGTGGTATAACTGGCAAGGAGGCATCACGCAGGATGGTAAGAAATATACATGGCTGGAATACTTTATTAAACGTGTAGCGGAAGAACAGCAAGCCAGTGGGGTTCGTCTGCTCGATGTTCTTGATATTCACTTTTATCCTGCCAGCACAAACACAAATGAAATTGTACAATTTCATCGCGTTTTCTTCGATAAGAATTACGTGTATCCGGAAGCGCTTGGTGTAAAAAACATTTCCGGTACGTGGGATGATACACAAACAAAGGAGTATATATTCGAGCGCTGCAAAACGTGGCTTGATCAATATATAGGCACTACGCATGGTGTAACCTTTGGTGTTTCAGAAACCGGTATATCGCAGGTAAATGCTAACACGTCTGCCGTGTGGTATGCAGGAATGCTCGGTGAATTTATGCGTCATCCGGAAGTGGAGATTTTTTCTCCGTGGACGTGGCAAGTCGGCATGTGGGAGGTGCTTCACCTGTACGCGCGATACAACAAAACACATTACGTTCAGGCAACTTCTTCGGATGAGACATTGGTATCGGCCTATCCTACTATAAATGAATCGGGCGACTCCATCACCGTTGTGCTGGTCAATCGTGCAGCCACCTCAAAAACAGCTACCGTAAATTTTACGGGATATAATTTGGCCAGTCAATCTTTTGATGTCCTGAAGTTATCGGGCCTTACAAGCTCCGAAACGTTTGTATCGCATCAAACAAATGCGCTGCAAAAGTCTTCCATCGCGCCTTCTCAGAATGCATTAAACGTAACATTGCCATCCATGTCTGTTACTTCCATTTTGTTGAAAGGAGCGAAAGGAGAAATTATTACCTCTATAGATGAAGAAGATGCGCGTGGGATAATGAATATATATCCCAATCCCGCAGATGAGTCGCGAGCCGTTACTATAGAGATCCGTAAATCGGGAACAGCATCGTTGGAACTTACGGATGTTACCGGACAACGAGTAAAGCACTTCTTTAACGGAAGAAAAATCTCCGACTCCTTCCGTGAGAAGATAGAACTTTCTGAAGTAAGCTCCGGAATATATATACTTAAACTACAAATGGACGATCGGATCTATTACAGAAAGATTGTTATTGAACGGTAAAAGTATGTGTATATATGTATCGATTAGTTTGGAAATATCCGGAATTAAAGAGCAAAATCGCCCGGATGAAACGCACCCGGGCTAATGTTGAGATACTTCTTAAAGTCTTTCACCAAATGCATTTGATCGAAGTAGTTAAACTCGTATGCTATGGACGACCATGTTTCTGAAGGACGATCTTTCTTCGCCTGCATTACTTTTTCGAAGCGAAGCAGGTTGCTATAGGTCTTGGGTGTGACACCGATCTCTTTAATAAAGTTACGTTCCAGGTGTCGCCCTGATACCGGTATATCTTTGTAGAGTTCCGACATACGTCCGGCTGGTGTTGCATTTCGAATCAGGGTGGCCAGCTGATCGATAGATGCTGCACTGCGATGACTATGAGACAACAGACTTAGCAGGAACGGTTCAATGAGCATCACACAATCGTGCAGATCTTCACACGCCATCAGTTGTTCCGTAATGGCTGTAAATGCAGCTGGTTTTAGCAATGATGCATCGATCGCCTGATCGCAAAACTCGCTCATGGGTATACCCAGCAATTGATATATACCGGTTGGTTTAAAGCGTATACTGAAACATATAAAGTCTTCACTGATCTCGATGCGATATTTACGATGCGTGCGCGGACCGCGAATGGTGCAACGTGCAAAAGGCATCGACTCTTTGTCTGAACAATGAAACGTTTTATAGCTTCCGCCCAAAAAGAAGTCGAGCGAGTTAACATGCCTGCAGGGCATTTCTTTATGAACAATAGTGTTAACCGGTAACGAAATTTTCCGGAATATATATTCTTCAACTATAGAACGCAGTGCATCGGATGGCGCCTGCTTTTCAACGAGCGAGATAACGGAGGGAGTCATAACCACGCGTGTTTATGCGAGATCAAGATACTCACTTTTACGATGCGAAACCCGTTAAGTTGTCTGTCGCTTCGCAGCCGAAGAATCAGACTTCACCGCTATTTTTCTTCTTCATAAAAATCCTGCAGTGAGCCAAAATACATCGTGTTCCAACCGTCAACAATGTCGTTGTAGTCTTCGTCTGGTATATTTGTATGCCTCAACTCAACCGATGTTCCTTCGGGCGAAGGATGAAGTTTAATGGTAACAATTGATTTCTCTTCCTGCTCACCGAAGTACCATTCCTGTACAATTTTTTTGCTTGTTTCGAATTCAAGGTTCTTACCCACGATACTTCCATCCCAGAGTGAAAATTCTGATCCGGGTTCGGTAGACATCTCGGCTTCTTCACCCGACCATAATTGAATGGTCAGCGGGTTGGTCAGGGCGAGGTATACATAGTCAGGCGTTGCCGCGAGGGTATAATATTTCTTGAAGTCTTTCATAAGCAAACAATCTTTCAAACGTACGGTAAATATTTATATTCTGCATAAGGTTAGTCGTTATCCGTTTAATCGTTATCCGTGTATTGAAAATAGCAATAGGGGCGGCTCGCTTGGAATAACGGATATATGTTATTTTTGTGTGATGAAAACAAAGGAATGTCCATCGTGTGCTATGCAGGTTGATGATAAGGCTAAGATTTGTCCGATCTGCCAGTATGAGTTTACCAGGAACAGTCGAACCTGGCAGGTGGTGGCATTGTTGCTGGTGCTTCTGTTCATTTACCTCATTCTCTTTTGATTTAGATATACTCTTGCTTGATATAGGTTAGTATATATAGCACCGATGTCAGTAAAACAAAAGGGCTTCGACATTTTTGACGATGTCAAAGCCCTGAAAAAAAGCAGAAGGTCCGCACGTTGTGTGTTATCCGTGTACCCGGGGTGCTTTTGTTACCCACGGACTTTTGCGAACAACACGTGCCTTGGTGCGAGCTCTTGCTGCCGAGACGGGATAATCTTTTAATTTTTCGTTAGCGGATACGGTGTGTGAAAATAGTGTTACCACAATTTCAGTTAATCCCAATACCAGGTGTGGCAGGTATAGCTGGTCTGCAAAATCAAATAACCAGGGCGATGTAGCCAGCAGTAATCCCGAAAGAAAATCGATAATAAGGTGAAGGGGCATCGGTAATAGCTTGATGAGGCCGGGTTCGTAATTCGTAAACAGACTATAGAACACGGTGCTGCCACCGAGTATAACGGGGATCCAGGTTATCAGCGTGTTGTCGTCAAAACCGAGCAGCCACGGTGTCGCCATCAACAAGGCACCCATCAGGTAGTCGAGTATGCCATGTACTTTGGTTGATATGAATCTCATTGTTGTAAAATTTTTTGACGGAGGTAATGGAATCTCAGCCGTAAATTTTATGCCTGCAAAAGCAAACGGTGAAGGAAGTACACTGAGTATGAGCGCACTAAGGAGTGATGATTTTCTTCAACGATTTATAGTCAGCATCATCGCTGGCAGAACCTGTTTGTTTTGGGACTGCTGTCACGGAAAAAGTGAAGTATATATGGGCTTTTTCCCACTATAATTATCAACCTGCTTCTTGCTGATTACGTTTGTACAGGTAAATTTATATTTCCACCACCGCTTCAAACCCATAATCATTTACTGTAGTTTCGCGCCCTATGAACGCTGCATCCCTCGCCACGCCTCTTAAAACGGTTAGTTCCATCAAGTCGCCACGTATAGAGTCCATCGATCTCCTTCGCGGAGTGGTTATGGTAATTATGGCGCTCGATCACGTTCGTGATTATTTTCATGCCGATGCTTTTCTATATAATCCGGCTAACCTGGATAAGACGAATATTGCTTTGTTCTTTACGCGGTGGATCACTCACTTCTGCGCTCCGGTGTTTGTTTTCCTCGCAGGTACTTCTGCTTTTATGGTGGGCAGTCGCAAGGGTAAAGCGGAGTTGTCTGCATTCTTGTTGAAGCGGGGTATATGGCTTATCGTGCTGGAGTTTACCGTCATCAATTTTGCGTGGTTCTTTAATTTTTATTTTTCTCTGATGGCCCTTACGGTAATCTGGGCATTGGCGATTGGTATGATCGCGCTTGCAGGATTCATTCACCTGCCATTTAAATTTATACTCGCGCTCGGGATCTTGTTTGTGGCAGGACACAACATGCTCGATGGTATAGATGCAGCAATAGGCGGCAGCAGTGCTGGTGCTATGTTCTGGTCGTTTCTGCACGAGCAGGGCGGCTTTCGTTTTCCGTTTACATTTCTATATATAGGATACCCGGTTATACCGTGGATTGGCGTGATGCTGCTGGGGTATTGCTTTGGTAAACTATATCTTCCTTCCTGCGATGCTGCGGAACGTAAAAAGATGTTACTGATGCTGGGAGGAAGTGCTATTGCATTGTTCATCGTGCTTCGCATGATCAATATATATGGCGATCCGCATGCGTGGAGTGTTCAGAAGAACGGTATATTTACTTTCCTGTCATTTCTCAATGTAACCAAGTATCCGCCATCGCTGCTCTATGTGCTGATCACGCTCGGGCCATCGCTGATTTTTCTGGCTGTGGCCGAAAAGTATACCGGTAAATTCGCACAGGGACTGATATCGCTGGGGCGCGTACCGATGTTCTACTATATACTACACCTTTACGTAATTCATATACTGGCTGTGTTTGCGGCATTACTCACAGGCTATACGCTGAACGACATGGTGTTCAATACCTGGGTTACAGATTCGCCTGCATTGAAGGGATACGGCTTTAGCCTGGGTGTAACGTACCTGGTATGGATTGGTGTGGTGCTGTTGCTATATCCGGTTTGCAAATGGTACGACACCTATAAGATCAATCACCGTGAGCAATGGTGGCTTAGCTATCTGTAGGAACCTAACCTCACATCAGAATAAATTACTCTCGCTCTTTATCTCATCAATGAGGTATTGAACAAAGCTGAGTTCAGCAAGGAATTGTTCGACCGATTTGTCGTTGTCTTCGCGGGTGAGCTCGTGGATGGCAGCGTCCAGATGAACCAGGTGTTCTTTCAAGACAGGTGTATAAACAACTTTTTCCATAGGAGAGGTAGTAGTCGGGTTGCTTACTGAATATCGCAAGCAGAAAGTCGTTATACAAATTTTCGAAGCGGATTTACAGGAAAGGAATTCCGGATTTGCTTCAAACGATAAGCGCTGTCGGGCTTTAGCGTTACGCCTTATTGATAACGTTCAGCAGTGTGTTGAACTTGATCTCGGTTTCATTCCATTCGTTCTCCGGCACAGAATCAATGGTAACACCGGCACCCGCATATAGTATAGCTTTGCTGTCGAGCAATTGCATACAACGCAGGTTCACAAAGATGTTGATGTTGTTGGCAACCTGCACCGGCCCGAGAAAGCCCGCATAGAACTGACGGTTATACCCTTCGCGGTGCTGAAGAAATTCCAATGCCGGCTCCAGTGGCATGCCGCATACAGCCGATGTAGGGTGTAGCAATTGAAGCATAATCGAACCCAGTTGCGGAAAATTGATAGCCTTCATGTCCACCGTGAAGTCGGATTTCAGGTGCATCAGGTTTCCGGCCACTACGGTCTTTGGTCCGTGCTCATCGTACTCGCGTACGCGTATCTTTTTAAAGCAGCTTATCACATA
>DJFR01000265.1 GCA_002432545.1 Flammeovirgaceae bacterium UBA5867
GTTGTGCGAGTCCATGGTATAGGCGGCCATACCTACACCATCTTTCACCACTTCTTTTCCTTCGCAGTTTGCCTGGCTCATCACATAACTGCCCACCATACGCCTCGCTTCACGAATATATAGTTGAGGCGACCAGTTACCGTTGTCGGTATATTCATCTTTCGGATACCCCCACTTCAGCATTTCGTTCCGCAGCTCTTCGGGCACACGTGTATCATGACCGTAGAAATATAGCAGGCCTTTGGTATAATTTTCATGCTCTTCAATGATCTGCCTGCGTTGTTCATACGTTCCATCCGGATATTTATAGTTCATGCCGATCATGTCCGTGGAGAAACCACCGCGGTTGTTGATATCGGTTTTACTATTCGGCATGCGACTCCAGATGAAGTAATCATCCAATCGTTTTCTTTGAGGATTGGCTTTGATCAACCGTACCGCCAGTTCATAGCGGGTCGAGTCGTATCCTTTTGGCCGCGTGATCGGCACCATGTTATTCTTATCGGATGTAAGACAGATGCGGTAATTATAAGCCTGTACTTTTTTATCGCCTGTACCATTCGGCTGCAATGCCTCACGACTTACGCCCCATACCAGGCCGCTCTCCGGTTTACCCGGAATTATATAGGGATCTATNNATATACGATACACCTGCCTTCGCCATCAGGTCGCCCTCATAGCCACAGTCTATATATACTTTGGCTCGTACAATGACCATACTTCGGTCGGCAACATTTTCCAATACCACCTCGGTAATACGGGCACCCTGCTTCTTCACATCCTTCAGGCGTGTCTCATACAGCACCGGGTATTTTCCTTGTGTTACATATTGCCTAAATATATCTTCTGCTACATGCGGCTCGAATGTCCACTGTTCAAATTTACCATAGTGTTGTCCGATGCGCCTGTAGAAATCGCGCGCCAGTCCCGTGATAGCATACTTGTTACCGATATCAGTATACCCTAAGCCACCCGAGCTCATACCACCGAGGTGCCGGCCGGGTTCAATCAGCACGGCTTTCTTGCCAAGCTTCTGCGCGGTATAGGCCGCAATAACACCTGCGGACGTACCGCCATAAACACAAACATCCGTTTCAATGATTCGCTGCGCGGATATGGATTCTGCAACCAATACGAATGCAGCAACCAACGCGACCACTATACGTTTTCTTAAAATCATGCCGTGAGGTTTAGTACATGTAAAAAATGGCATCTGCCAAAGAATGCAGATGCCTGTTTCCAAAGTATATATTAATAGCCCGGATTCTGATCCGAAGCATCGAGTGCCTTGTTATACAGCAACTCGGAGTTAGGTATAGGCCAGTACATGTGTTTCTCGGCCACCACTATATTTTTCACTTCTTTAATGCGTTGCTCTGCAATGCCGAGGCGTTTCAGATCAAGCCAGCGTTTACCTTCATACATGGTTTCATAGCCACGCTCTTCCACCACCTGGTCAATAAAGCTGGTGAGATCAAAATCACCAATAGAAAAATCAACTGCTGACGGAGTATTGGCATCATAACCGTATGCCCTGCGATGTACTTTGTTAAGACTCTCCACCGCTTCGGCTGTAGGACCGTTGTTGGCGCGGGCATCTGCTTCCGCATGGAACAACAACAGATCTGCATAGCGATACCACGGGTAATCATTACCGGCACCGAGGTTGGTTGCCAGCGGATCTCTATATTTTCGATAGAGACATGTATTGGCACCAAGTCCTACATCTACATTATACAGGATGTGTGCCTTGCGCAAATCACTCTTGTTCCAGCTCTTGATAATAATGTTTGATGCTGAATCGGTATACTGTGCATATACTCCACCCGGACCAAAGTATTTATATTGTGCTGTCGCGCGATGTGCATAATTTACCAGCCCGAATCCCTGCTGACGTGAGTATTTGAGATAGAAAATCTCTTCGGATGTTGATACTACTTCGGGACCATAGATCTTCTGGAAGTCTTCCGATGCAGATACCGGCACCAGGCTATATTTACCCGATGCTATAACTTCAGCCGCTTTAGCGCTCGATTCCGCCCACAGGCCGAGGTTAAGATATACTTCGGACAATAAAGTTTTCGCTGCCCATTTCGTTGGTCTTCCGGGTTGTGAAGGTACATCCGGTAACGAAGCTTCGGCTGCAAGTGCATCACTTTCAATCTGGTCGTATACTTGTTCAATGCTGGCGCGTTCTATATTAGGCTCCGTCATGTTGTTCTCGGTACGCAGCGGTACCCCCTTCCAGTTACGCACCATGGCAAAGTATATAAGGGCACGCAGGTATTTTGCTTCGCCTACATACAGATCAATCGCGGCCTGCGATATATCATTTCCATTCGGCACATTCCTGATCACGATGTTGGCATTGCGTATAGCCTGGTATAGATTGTCCCACACACCGCTTACACGCGTGATGTTGGTATTGTCCAATCCCTGGTATAAACTTACGGGTGTCTGACTTCCGCGTGAGTTACCGTAGTCAGCCATACCTTCCAGTTGCGCAGGGTAATTGAGACCGAGTGCTCCATCGGAACGCATTGGACCATATATAGCATTTACGGCTGCGGCCGCTTCATCGGCAGTGTTGTAAAAAACTTCTGCAGATAATGACTTTGGACTTTCCTCTAAAACTTCGCTGCAACCAATAAGGCTGAGCGTTGTGATTATATAGGCAAATGTTTTTTTCATTCTCTTTTTCTTTAAGTTTCTGGCGGCTGGCTTCCAGCTGCTGGAGGTGTGATGGAGTGTGACTTGGGTGTGTCCGGAACCAGGTATATATCTGATCAGAACCCTAACCGTACGCCTACAGTCATGGACTTGGCGGTTGGGTAGCTGTAGTGATCTATACCGAGGCGGATGGAGTTGGCTCCTCCGTAGGAGTTGATCTCCGGATCGTACCATGAATAGTCGGTAAGGGTGATCATGTTTTGGGCGCTTACATATACCTGTGCCTTGCGCAGCCAGTTGAGATTGAGATCGGCCACCGGCAGACTATAACTTAGTTGTATATTTTTAAAGCGCAGGTATGAGCCGTCTTCCACAAAACGATTGGACACCTGTGTTTGTGTTGTGCGACTGATTACCGGGTATTTGGCATTGGGTGTCTCCGGTGTCCAGTGATCTTCGTATACTTCGCGTGGCATGTTTAATGCCTGGCCGTAATCGAGTGTCTGGTTTACCGCGCTCAGGTTAAATATATCATTACCATAGGAGCCCTGTATAAATACATTCAACTCGAAGTTCTTAAAGCTCATCGTAGAGTTGAATCCATAGGTATATTTCGGATTCGGGTTTCCGATAATCCGCTTGTCACCTATATCACGGCTTCCGTTGGTACTGAAATCTTCGTATACAATTTTACCATTCGCATCGTAACCTTTTTCAACATACCCGAAGAAGGCACCGATCGGCTCGCCCTCGCGAAGTATATTGATGTTGTCGTTTACAACAGAAATATCAATGGACTGTCCCAATACGTCATTACCTCCGTATAGTTTAACAACCTTGTTCTTGTTGAAGGATATGTTAGCCGATACATCCCACTGGAACGGGCCTTCAATTACAACACCGCCTGCTGCAAGTTCAAGTCCTTTATTCTGTACTTTACCAACATTCTGAATGGTATATCCATAACCCAGCGAAGACGGGAGCGGCACGGTGTTCAGCAGGTCACGCGTATTCTTCACATAATAATCTACCGTAAGACTAAATCTGTTTTGCAGGAAACCTATATCAAGCCCTACATCGGTCTGCGCAGTAGTCTCCCACTTCAACGGACCTGATAGTCGCGTGCCGGGAGCGTAGTAGGTAACAAGCGCATCACCGAATACTACTTTACCGGATTCAAGCTGGTTCAACGTCTGATAGGGATTGATCGCTGTACTTCCGGTCTCACCATACCCTGCACGCAGTTTGAAATCAGAGATGAATGTTATACTCTTCATGAATTCTTCTTCTGACAAACGCCACGCGAGTGAAGCCGATGGAAAGCTTCCCCACTTCTGTCCATCGCTATAGCGTGACGAACCATCGGCACGAAAGCTTACGGTAGCGAGGTACTTATCTTTGAAAGTATAATTTACGCGTGCGAGATACGACAGCAATGCCCACTCTGAAAATGAAGAACTGGGTACGCCTTGTGTAGCAGCTGCACCGATATCATACGATTGCTGCACATCACTAACAAAACCACTGCCCGAAGCATTGAGGGTTGTGGTTGTATAATTCTGATAGGTAAATCCCGCGACAGCGGAAATATTGTGTGCACCAATTTCTTTGGTATAGCTGATGGTGTTTTCATTCAGCACACTACTGATCTGCGTGGTGCCTATAGATGCTGAGCCCGTGGAGTTGATAAACTTCTTGGTAGTATAGCCATCGGTGCGATCTTCTGTATTCTCTACACCGCCCGATATTTTTATGGCGAGTCCTTCAATGGGTGTGAAGGTCAGCGCACCATTGATCAATACTTTGTTCGAGCGGATATGATCGGACTGTTGCTCGATATAGTTGAGCGGATTGGTGATAACATTTGATCCCCAGGAATATGCAGCCGACAAATTGGTATAGGTGCCATTGCTGGTATAGGGCGTTTGTGTAGGATAACCTGATAACATCGCTGAGATCAGCGAACCTCCACGGTTACCACCACCGGAATTTTTACGATCCGAATCGATGCGGCTTAATATAGTATTGAGATCGAACTTGAATTTCTTGCTGATGTCGGTAGTAACGTTGGCGCGTACTGAGTTACGAACATAATCACTCCCGATAATGATACCTTCCTGGTTGAAGTTACTGCCCGATATAGAGAAGCGTGTCTTCTCACTACCACCATTTATACTGATGGCGTGGTTTTGTATCGGTGCGGTTTGTAAGACAAGATCCTGCCAATCGGTACCTTCACCGAATGAGTTTATTTCATCTTGTGTAAAATGCGGAGCAAGTCCATCGTTGGCAGCCTGCTCGTTGTAGAACAATGCATACTCGCGCGCATTCATCATATCAATTTTCTTACGGATCTTTTGCCATCCGTAGTAACCATCATATTCTACAGTAGTTCTCCCCTGCTTGCCGCGCTTGGTAGTAATGATCACCACACCGTTCGCTCCTCTTGATCCATATATAGCTGTGGCCGATGCGTCTTTCAGGATTTGTATTGACTCTATATCAGCATTGTTCAGCAACGTAGGATTTCCCGAGTACGGAAAACCATCCACTACATATAGTGGCTCGTTAAAACCCTGCACCGAGTTAGTACCACGTACGCGTACGCTGATGGAACTTCCGGGTGCACCTGTATTCTGTGATATCTGTACACCGGGCGCACGGCCTGCAAGTGACTGCACTAAATTGGTTGTTGGGTATGCATTCAATTCTTCTGACTGAATCGAGGCCACCGAACCGGTAAGATCAGATTTCTTTACTTCGCCATAGCCTACTACTACAATCTCCTGCAGGGAAGTAACATCGGCAGGCATCACTACATTTATAGCAGTCTGCGTGCCTACAGTTATCTCTTGCGTAAGAAACCCTATAAATGAAAATACCAGTACGGAGGTTTCGTCCTCAACGGACAGGCTATACGTTCCGTTGGCATCCGAAGTCGTTCCGATGGTCGATCCTTTCACGAGTATATTTACGCCCGGCAAAGGTTGTCCCTGTTCATCGGTAATGGTTCCGGAGATGAGTATATCATACGGGGTTTTACTTTCTGTTTCTATCGGAGGCGTGTCCAATGCACCGGTACGTTGGCGCATCAGTACAATCTGGTTACCGTCTGCTTCGAATGTGATTTGCAGCGGATCGAAAATCTGTTTCAATAAATCTCCGAGGCGTTCATCCGTTGCTTCGATGGTTACGTTTTCTTTGGGGGAGATGAGTTGTGACTGGTAGAGAAACTTGACATCGGTAGCATGTTCAATTTTATGAAGCGCCACACGAAGGCTTACATCGCTCAGATCCAGGGTAACTTTCTTTTCCAGGACCTGCGCGGTGATCTCACTGGCGTGAGCAACACCTAAAAATGTAAGGAAGCAAATAAAGTGGATGAATGAGACCTTCATAATGAACAATAGCTGTCCATGAACTTGTAGTTCTTTTTTCATACTTTTGAAAATGGTTTGTCTTGAAGTGAAATACGGAGAGACAACGCCCCTCATCCTCGCCAGGATGAATACGGGGCATTTCAGAACCGGTGGTGTTAGCGCACCATCGGTTTCTTTTTTTGGCGGGGTATTATGTCTTCATAGGCTTATTGAAATTGGTTTGGGTTTGGGTCGAGTATTCGGGTTCTAAGCTTTCACTGACTGGTACATCCTTTACTATAAATGATGATGTGTGAGTCAATGATCTCGTACGATGCATCTATACCTTTGCATATAAGTTTCAGCTTATCGTACAGGGGTTCATCCGTTAAGGATGCGTTAATGGCACAGCTTGCCAGTACTTCTTCATCGTATACTATATCTACACCGTAGGCATTTTCTATTGCATCAAAAACTTCTTTGATCGGTGTATCGGCAAATTCAAATTCCTGTTTGGCAACCGGTATCAACACGGATGGATTTTCCACCAGTGATTTTACCATCTTCATGGCTTTACGTTCGTAGATCACTTGCTGGTTCGGCATCAGCACAACGCCTTCCACTCGGTCTACAGCATCTTCCACTACCTTTTCTTTTTCCTTTTTCGTCTGATCTTTAAAGACAGAAACTTTACCGGTTTTTACCTGTACCGTTACATTCTTTTCTCCTATGAAATTGCGCACGGTAAAGCTTGTTCCCAGCACACGCGTTATAATTTCATTGGCATGCACTATAAAGGGACGGGCTGCATCTTTCTTTACTTCAAAGAATGCTTCACCGATAAGGTATACTTCACGTAGATCTTTTTTGAAATGCTTGGGGTAACGCAACATGCTGTGCGGCTGCAACACTATAGAAGTTCCATCTTCCAGCACTACGGTTTTAGGCACATCATTATTATTAACATGTCGCTCCAGGTTAAGCGTAGCCACCACCGGGTGGTGATTAACAGCAGGGTGCCCGGTAAATATTACCTGGTATGTATACCACCCTATACCGAGTATAACTACTACGGAAGCGGCCTTCATATACCACCGCTTATAGAAAGGTATAATTTTCCTTTCTTCGTCTGCAAGTATCGATAGCGTGCCGGAAATTTCATTCCATATAGCACGCTGTTTTTCATGACCGGGTATATGCTGAGGTTCTTCAAGAATAGCTCGTATCATCATCCGCGCTTCTTCTACTTCTTCATGCCGGTGCGGATGTTGCTGCAACCAGTTTTTCCAGAACCGGTCGAGCTCGGGGTAACGGTGGGCATACTTCACCCATTTGATGAAGTCATCATCAGTGGCTAACTCTTCAGCGCTAAAGCGGGCATAATCTTTCATACCTTGTTGAAGTCAATTCAAACGTTATAATAACCTAAAGCAACGTTTTCGGAATTTAACTCACCTGGAAAGAAAAATATTTTTTAAGTGACGGCAGGGCTTGAGAGGAAGGGAATTTGAAAGGATGAAAAAGAGGGAAAGTCAGAAAAGTCCGGAAGACCGAAAAGTCCGAAAGTCGGGAAGACGGAAAAGTCGGAAAGTCCGAAAGTTGGAACACGGAGAGATGAATTTAAGTAAAAGTCAGAAGCAAGTTAAGTGCATTATTAAAAGCAGGAATCAGTGAAACCGAAGGTTAGCAAGAAAACTTGAATGACTGATTTACACTCAGAAATATATATCGATAACCCACCACAAATCGTCTTTCCGACTTCCGGACTCTCTTAACTTTCGGACTTCTTAAACTTCCGGACTTCTTAAACTTTCGGACTTGATTTACTACCCAACAAAGAAGAACAGAATCAACCCAATAACATATTTAGCATAGTGTCGCAGTTGCAGGAGGCCGCGTTGCACGAGGTTGCGTGCGGATTGTTCGTTTACATTTAGGATAGCTGCTATCTCATCGAACGACATTTCATCGTAGTAACGTAATACCAATGCTTCATACTGTCGCGGAGAAAGATCACTGAGTAATTTCTTGAGTCGGTATATACGCTGGTTGTTGTTCTCTTCATCAATCAGCTCTTGCTCGGAAGAAGGTGTTGCTGCTTTCAATGCATCTTCAATGATGGAACCATCGGCTGTAAAAAAGTTACTGCGCGAATCATTACGCATCAGTCTTCTTCGCAGCGAACGGTATAAATAAAAGCGTACCGATGTGGTGGATGACAACGAACTGCGAAAGCGCCACAGGTCAACAAAGAGATCGTGTATACCATCTTCGAGCGCTGCATCGGTCGTGCCGATCTTCTTGCCGTAATTATAGAGTAACTTGAAATAGCGGTCGTATAGCCATGCAAAAGCCTGCTCATCTCCTGCCCGCATAGCTTCCCACTGCTTCAGTTCTATATCATCGTGTCCGTTGATGTGCATGGTGTTAACGTGCTTAAATACGGGAATTTATTTTACAAATACCAGAATCGCGAAGTATTTAAATCGTTTGAACTTCTTCGCAACGCTGTAATAGATGTAAGAAAAAATAATAAATTGATGGAATAAATCTGCTTTTATAGCGCTGCACCACTTCTAACCGTAACACAAACTTCACGCACTTTTTTAACTTTGTCTGTTTCTGTATTTACACTCTACCGACATGGCACTTTCCTCACACAATATATTACTGTTAGGCTCCATTCTGCTTTTTGTTAGTATCATTACCAGTAAAACATCTTTCAAATTCGGTATACCTGCACTCATCCTGTTTCTGATCGTGGGCATGGTTGCCGGCTCGGATGGACTGGGTGGAATATATTTCAATGATCCTAAAATTGCTGAGTTCCTCGGTGTTGTAGCACTTACATTTATTCTTTTTTCCGGTGGATTGGACACCAAGTGGGACAGTGTAAAGCCGGTTCTTAAAAGTGGTATATCATTATCTACCATCGGTGTACTGGTTACAGCTACGCTGGTCGGGATATGCTCTTCGTATTTTCTGAATATATCTTTGATTGAAGGTTTGCTGCTCGGGGCCATCGTATCCTCCACCGATGCAGCGGCCGTGTTCTCTATACTGCGTTCGCGAAATATAGGTCTGAAAGGAAATATTCGTCCGTTGCTTGAGTTGGAAAGCGGAAGTAACGATCCGATGGCATACTTTCTCACAGTAAGTTTTACATTTCTCGTTCAGAATCCGGATGCATCCATTGTATCCCTTATACCTAAGTTTCTCATCGGCATGACGCTCGGTACGGTGTGCGGATATACCATGGGTAAACTCATGATCTTTATTACCAACAAGATTAAACTTGATATCGAAGGACTATACCCGGTATTGATATTGTCACTGGTATTTTTCACATTTTCGTTTACAAATTTTATTGGTGGCAACGGCTTCCTGGCAATCTATATAGCCGCCATCATTCTTGGTAACAGCAATTTTATACACAAGAAGAGTCTCATGAAGTTTTATGATGGTCAGGCGTGGCTTATGCAGATCATCATGTTCCTTACATTAGGACTGCTGGTGTTTCCAAGTCAAATCGTTCCATTCATTGGTCCGGGTGTTTTACTGGCCGGTGTGCTGATCTTCATTGCCAGACCCATTGCTGTATTTATAGCGCTTGCCAACGCTGATCTTCGCTGGCGTAAAAAATTATTTATATCATGGGTAGGATTACGCGGTGCCGTACCGATCGTCTTCGCTATATATCCGCTGATTGCCGGAGTACAAAATGCCCCGATGATCTTTAACCTCGTATTCTTTATATCGGTATCATCGGTACTGGTGCAGGGCACTACATTGGCACTGGTTGCACGCTGGCTTAAAGTCAGCGTTCCGGAAAAGATCAAGCGTAAATTTCCGTTGGACATCGAGATCAAAGATGATATCAAAGCTGAACTGCTGGAGCTGGATATACCTGCTCACTCACCGGTTGCGGGAAAAGCAGTTGTTGAATTGGATCTGCCGCGCACTGCACTCATCGTATTGATTCACCGCGAAGGTAAATATATGACGGTGCGTGGTGATACGGTTATTCAGGAGCACGATCACCTTCTTATTATGGCCGATAGTAAAGATGTTGTAAAAGATATACACGCCTGCTTCCATGTTGAAGGTTAGTTGACAAAAACAGCCGGTATGAAAATTTACTTTCATGTCGTTTCTGTTCATCAACTAAAACATACAGGTATGGCTATAAAAGTTGCAATTATCTACTACAGTTCTACCGGGGCAAATTACCAGCTTTCGCAATGGGCTGCTGAAAGTGCGCGGCAGGCAGGTGCCGAAGTAAAAATTGTGCGGGCTGCTGAATTGGCTCCACAGTCTGCTATTGATGCTAACCCCGCCTGGAAGAAACATGCCGAAGCCACGCGCGATGTACCGGTTGTTACGATGGATGATTTCGACTGGGCTGATGTATATATTTTCAGTATACCTACTCGCTATGGCAATGTACCCGCTCAGATAAAGCAAGTACTGGATTCAACCGGAGGACTATGGCAAAAAGGAAAGCTCACCAACAAAGTTGTAACGGCCATGAGCAGTGCTATGAATGCACACGGTGGACAGGAAGAAACTATTCTCTCGCTATATACTACGATGTATCACTGGGGCGCTATTGTTGTAGCTCCGGGATATACCGATCCGGTAACCTACGAAGCAGGCGGTAATCCGTACGGCACCAGTGTATCTGTTAACATGGAAGGCAAGATGCAACAGGATGTGCAGAAAGCAGTAGCACACCAGGCGAAGCGTGCTGTTACCGTGGCGCAATGGATTAAGAAGGGACAGTCTTAGTTTAGCTGCGGTTANNTCGTTATCGGTTAACCGTTACTCGTGAGAGTATATTTATAGAATTCTTTCAATAGGATATAAATCCAATTCCACAGAGACCACGAAGAAGACACAGAGGACCACAAAGTTTTCCTCTGTGTAACGCTGCGTCTTCTTTGAGTCCTTTGTGCCACTGGATTTATACTCTTTCCGAAAGACTATAGATAGAGTATATCCATCACCAATAACGGATAACGATTAACGCTTAACGGATAACAGTTAACGATTACCGATCAACGAAACCCGCCAGATCGTGTTCGCTGCGTCATCGGCTACGAGTAGTGCTCCATCAGACGCTACTGTTACACCTACAGGACGGCCGTATACTTCTTTTGCATTTTCATCTTTGATGAAGCCCGTGAGAAAATCTTCCGGAGTGCCGGGTTTATTATTTTGAAAAGGTATAAAGACAACTTTATAGCCGGTAAATTTCGAACTGTTCCACGAACCATGCTGTCCTATAAATGCACCGTTGTGATATTTTGCCGGAAATGCTTTTGCATCGTAGAACGTAAATCCTAATGAAGCCGAGTGTGCGTCCAATGCTATATCCGGTACAATTACATTCCGGATAGAATCCGGTAATGGAAGTTCAACACCCGGATCATCATGATTTCCGAAATAGGTATAGGGCCATCCATAGAAGCCGCCTTCTTTAACACTGGTTGCGTAATCGGGTACAAGACCATCGCCCAGGTCATCGCGTTCGTTTACTGCAGCCCATAATGTATTGGTGCCCGGTTGCAGATCTATACCTACGGGATTACGGAGTCCACCGGCATAGACACGAAGTCCTGTTCCATCCGGATTTGCTTCGAGTATATTTGCGCGTTGATATTCATGCTCCATACCATTCTCTCCATTGTTACTACCGGAACCCACCGCTATATATAGCCTGGTACGATCGGCATTCGCTATAACATTTCGCGTCCAGTGGTTATTATAGCCTCCTGCCGGTAATGGTACTATCATTTCTCCTTTTGCCTTAATGGATGTAGCACCGGTCTTATACGGAAATCGCCAGAGACCATCGGTGTTAGCGACATAGAAGTAATTATTGAGGATAAGCATACCGAAAGGCTGATTAAGACCGGAAAGAAAAACCGAGCGTACTTCCGGTGTACCGTCTTTGTTAGTATCGCGTAACAATGTTATACGATTCGCGCTCGTCCCCATATTCTGGGACTCAGCCTTACCGGTAACTTTGTCTTTTACCTTGGCAGCGCCTTTTGATTCCGTGTTGGCTTCGGACACAAATATATCTCCGTTAGGACCTATATAGATCCAGCGCGGGTTCTGCAACTCATCGGCAAACTTGGTTACCTCAAAACCTTCCGGTGCTACGGGTGTTGTGCCGATCGGCCAGCCTACTACTTTGCTATAGTTTTTAACCGATTTGGTGGCGTGTGGTTCGGGCAGTATTGCAGTTTGGTTGGTTGTGCTTGCAACAGTATCGACAGGTGCTTTTTCTGATTCCTGTTTTTGGTTGTTGCAGGATGTGCAAATCATTGCAGCCAGTATAGCTATACCCGGTACGAAAGTCTTTATCATGAAGCTTACTTTGATTTCAGAGTTATCGGATTGTATTCTTTACGTTGATCTTTTTATCGATGCCAGGCGAAGATGTATTTTTTCTGATCTTCATATTCAGCACTTCGATGATGATCGCAAAGGCCATCGAGAAGTATATATAGCCACGCGGTACATGTACATGGAAGCCCTCCACTACAAGCAATGTTCCAATCATAACCAGGAAGGCTAACGCAAGCAGTTTCATGGCCGGATGTTGCTGTATAAAATCGCTGATGGCGCGTGAGAAGAAAAGCATAACCGCCAGCGAAATAACAATGGCGATAATGATAATAACTACATTTTCAACAAGACCAATGGCTGTAAGAATCGAGTCGAGCGAGAATATTAGATCAATGGCAACGATCTGAATAATAGCCGAACGCAGACTGAGCACACGTGGTTTATTTTCGGCATGCCCCGCTCCTTCTATCTTGGCGTGAATCTCGGAAACACTTTTACCAATCAGGAAAAGTCCCCCGACAATTAAAATTATATCGCGATAGCTCAAATTAAATTCATTGATATGGAGTACAGGTTTTGACAAACCGATGAGCCAACTCACACCGAGCAACAGGATAATGCGTGCTACCAGTGCTATACCAATACCCAGAACGCGTGCTTTGTTTTGTTGTTCATGCGACAATCTTCCGGAGAGGATTGAAATGAATACAACATTATCAATACCTAAAACTATTTCAAGAAACGTGAGTGTCAAGAGACTCACCAACCCCTCTGTTGTGAAAATAGAATCCATCATTCATAATTATATGATCTGACAAATACTAAAAATCAGCGCCATGTGCACATGCAGTATATTTCAGAAAGTATTGTACGATCTCAAAGCTCTTTTCGTGAACAGTGTCCAAGTAATTCCACAGATATCAAAAGAAAGCCTTGAGTGCATAGTCGCTCAAGGCTTTCAGGAAAATATACTTAAATAAGAATGCAGTGCGAGAAGTCGCAGTTTCTATTTCTTCACTTTATAAAGTGTGTATCCATAAATAAAAATTACTGAGTAGCAGATGATCGGCAGGTAGTATGCTGCTGCAACACTTTTGTTTGCAACAATTCCCATGATTGGCGGAAACAACGCACCGCCCACTACACCCATCACTATATAGGACGAAGCCTGCTGGGTATATTTACCCATGTCTTTCAAACCAAGACTAAAGATGGTGGGGAACATAATGCTGAAAAAGAAGTTCAACATAATAAGCGACACAAATGAAACGGTGCCCCAGCTCTGCGCAATAATAATACACAGTATAATGTTCGCAGCTGCATAGACAGACAGCAACTTATTCGGAGCAATGAAACGCATGAGGAACGTTGACAAAAATCTTCCGGCCATCATCATCACCATACTTAATGAAAAGAAATAAGCACCGCGCTCATCGGTCATGCCCGGGTTGATCTCAACGCTATAATTGATAAAGTAAGCCCATGTTCCACCTTGTGCCGCTACGTTAAAGAACTGCGTGATCGCAGCCCAAACAAAGTGGCGGTGTTGAAATAATTTCTTCTTTGGCGCTGCTGCTGTCGCGCTATGATCGTCAGCATCGTGTGGATCAGAAAGCGTTGGAACTTTTACCATCACAAACGACACGGCTATAATCGTGATAACCGCACCGATGGCCATGTATAAAAATTTAACAGAGTCGAGTTCGTGGGTATAATCCTGACCGGCCCGCAGAATGAAAAAGCCACCGAGCAATGGCCCAATGACTGCACCGAGTCCATTAAACGACTGCGCAAAATTAATACGCTGATCGCTTGTGCGCTGATCGCCCAGTGACGCTACGAAAGGATGTGCTACTGTCTCAAGTGTAGCAAGACCGCAGGCTAGTATAAATAGTGCCCCACGGAAAAATGAAAATGATTCTGCGTTGGCAGCCGGTATAAACAAAAATGCCCCGGTAGCGTAGAGAAACAACCCCAGCAACACGCCATTCTTGTAGCCAAATCTTTTCATGAACAAACCAGCAGGTATACCCATTACGGCATACGCCCCGAAGATCGAGAACTGCACGAGGCCTGATTCTGATTTGGACACATTCAAAACATTTTGAAAATGCTTGTTGAGAACATCGCCCATGGTGATGGCAATGCCCCACAACATGAAGAGTGATGTAACAAAGATGAGTGTAACGATATACTTCTTCTCGGTAAAGGACGGTTTAAAGGTCATGCTTAAGAATTTAGTAGATGAACACGAACCGCCTGAACCTACACTTCGTGTGTCGTTCAGGCATATTACCTCTAACATAACTCACTTTATCGAAATATCAATTATTCCGCAGAAGGTTTCTGGAAATCGGGGTGCTTCATATTGTATACTTAAAAATCTTTTTTTCAACGAAAATGGCATTGAGCCTTTCAATTTAGCTCAGATGTACTCTTTCACTTTTTATTGATTTTTTTAACGAAGCCGTTCATTATTCTTTTGTATCATCAAAATAACCCCTCTTAAGAATGACATATGTACTATACCTGTTGCTGAGTTTATACTCGGCAGCACCTGCTCAACCCGAAAAATTCACCCCGCTCCACACTTCAAATCTCACCACCGTTACTGATTCAATCGAGCATACTCATGTTGATGCTGCGATGACTTTCGAAGATTCGTTGCATACACTCTACACTTCTATCGGACTAGAGAAATACAATTTGTCATATAAAGTTTTCAAGTATGCAGTGATCGGATATTATACGCTTCGCATGCAGGGAAAACTCAACGACAAAAACCTGTTGTCCATTATTGATTTTACCAAGCCCAGCACGCAGAAGCGTTTCTATACCATTGATCTTGAACATCATATCGTGAAGTTCTTTACGTATGTGAGCCACGGAAAAAATACAGGTGAAGACATTGCCAAATCATTTTCCAACACGGTTCACTCCAACCAGAGCAGCCTCGGTTTTTATGTAACGGCCGAAACGTATGTAGGCAGCAAAGGCTACAGTCTGAAACTTGATGGCATGGAAAAAGGCTATAACGACAACATGCGCCAGCGCGCAGTAGTGATGCATGATGCTGATTACGTGAGCGAATACTGGATCCAACGCTATGGCCGACTGGGAAGAAGCCAGGGATGCCCGGCTCTGTCTAAAGAAATTTCAAAAGAAGTAATTGACACCATCAAAGGTCACACCGCTATCTTTGCGTACTTCAATGACGAGAATTACCTTTCTACTTCACGTTATTTGAACCTCGACCAATTGCTCGATAATTTCAACGTAACGGCCAAGCGCTGATTATTTTCAGATACCGGCTACCGCTGAAGGCTTCTGCGCAGGATATAACTGTTGCAACTGACGTTTATCGTGACCGTATATATCTTCGCGGAAGTTAATCAATCCGTTTTCATCTACCCACGCTGTGCGGTACTCGATATGCACCGGATACTTTTTACGCAGATGAATGGTTGAAGGAGTTCCGGCACGCATCGCTTTCTGAACAACTTCTTTTGTCCAGCCGCGCTGGTCGCGCAGTAAATATTCTGCAAAACGTGCAGGTTCATCGAGGCGCACGCAACCGTGACTCAATGCGCGGTAACTCTTTTTGAACAGGCGGTGGTTCGGAGTATCGTGCAGGTAAATATTCATCTTGTTCGGCATGCCGAACTTAACAAGTCCCAATGAATTATCCGGACCGGGCTGTTGCACGATGCGGTATTTATAAGGATTGATCGAACCGTCTTTCCAGGCTTCTGCAGAAGGATCGATCGTTTCTTCATTTTTATAGAAAGCGTAATTCTTTTCCGTATAGTAAAGCGAATCTTTCTGCAGACGCGGAATGATCTCTTCTTTGATTATGCTGGTAGGCACTGTCCATGTAGGACTGAATATTATATAGTTTACCACATCGTTGAAAACCGGAGTGGGTTTGTTAGGCGCACCAACAATCACGTGCATATCAAATGCTTCTTTACCATTTTCAAACATGCGCAGTTCGTACTCCGGTATATTTACGGTAATGTAGTTATCGCCATAGGCATCCTTCGGCAACCAGCGGTAACGCTCCATGTTCATGGCAATGATGCTGGCTTTGTCTTTAAAAGACTGATTCAGAAAACGCACCGTCTTATCACCAATGATACCATCCGGTTCAAGTCCATGTCGCTCCTGGAACCACTTGATAGCAGAGACGAGAGCTGCATCGTATCGCAATGAATCTGTCTGACCTGAAATGGAATCGATGGGAAGTGTATAAGCTTTCAGATCAGTGAGTAGTAATTTCTTACGGATCAGCGGAATAACCTGGTTACGTTCATCCGGTTTGATCTTGCTCACGGCAACACTCAATGGAAATTCCTTAGGCTCCGATTTCTCAAGCATCTGATATTGCTTCAGCGCCTGTTGCAGTTTGGTATATTGTTCATACGCAGGTTGCAGGCTGTTCACAGCCGTTATGAGTTGCTCCGGCTCCAGTATTTTGGCCAGTGTAAATACATCGGTCGTATTATCTTCCGGTTTGAATTCGCGCATCCAAACTGCCGTTGTGTTACCGACATTCCGCACTTTTCCTTCTGCCAGATGCGTTGTAAAGAGAAAGAGTTTTTCACTGATCTGTATATCCAGGTCAACGAGTGCAGCGGTATCCAATGGTTTTCTGCTATAGAGTTCATCCAGCTTGGCCGCGAGGTCTGTAATACTATAGTCTTCAGGCACAAGGCCGTAACCCGATGCATCAGCCATTAGCTCCGTAAATTTCTGATAGAATGGATTGGGCGCATATTCACCCAGCCATTTGGTGTGATAGTCGTTCAGCGCGTAAAAGCTGTGAACCTTGTCGTGGATTTTCTGATTATAGTATACATCCTGCTTCCACACTTTGGTAAGGCGTGTATCGAGCGGATGTTTAAGTGTATCAATCGAGAGGCTTCGTCCGGCACGCACCGGCTGCGCATGATTTAATGAATCGGTCTGAGCAGCCACTTGCGTAGCGCTTTGCTGCTTGCTGGCGGTGTCTGTGGGTGTAATGTTTTTGCTGCAAGAAAAGAATATGGCAATGCAAAGTACACCGAACGCATAACTTGCCGTCTTTTCAAAATTCCGCTTCATCATAATGGCTCTCACCTTTCCTGATTTGAAAAAATAATTCCAACGTCTAACGTCTTTCCTTTGCGTGCCGAACTCATAAACTTGTGGAGTAACAGCGCATTTAGGTCTACAGAAAAGGCTCATAACTGATCTACAGGTTTATTCCTGTATACTCCATATTGCAACCTTTAGGCCAAGTATTTTGCGAATAAGAGGATGGATTTTGGCGTATGTATGATTTTATACTGTAAAGGAAAAGTAATTCGTTCAACGCTACACTTTCGTGTGATACTATATCTGTTTTACCGGGTTCAACGAAATAAAAATCTGATTCGGCCAAATGAAAAATTACCGGTTTATATACTGACAAAAGAACAGCCTGAGCATTTTTATACCCATGCTGACATATATAGTCTGATTTACTCTTTCGGGAGCCTGACAAAAAATACAGCGCCTTTATCTTCGGTGCTGTCAAACCATATTTTTCCGCCCATCAGTTCTACCAGGTTCTTTACAATTGGCAATCCAAGTCCCATTGATTTTTCACCTTTCATCCCCGGCCGTTGAATTTCTTCGTTGCGTTGAAATATAAATGACTTAAACGCTTCGGGTATACCAATGCCGTTGTCCTTTACACTTACCGTAAAATCTTCTTCACTCTCCTCCAGTGTTATATCGATCTGTCCGCCCTCGGGAGTAAATTTGATCGCGTTGGAGATCAGGTTGTGTACAACCTGGAAGAACTTTACGCTGTCGGCATTGATATACAGGTTATCCAGCTTCGTAATGAGCGTAAAATTCTTGTCGTGGTTGGTCTCTACCAGCTTGGAAAGCGTGGCGCGTACCCGTTCCACTATATCGAAGCGGCTCTTTTTGATAAAGATGCGCTCGGATTCCTGGTGCTCTTCGCGTAAAAAATTTGTCACGATATCAACACACTCCTGTGTGATACTCTGGATAAGCTGTATCTGCGCATTGATATCTTTATACTGATCGCCCCTATAGGAATCCTTCATCTTGTTTAAAATGTTCTGCGAAAGATTCAGCGGTCCGTAAAGGTTATGCGTCATCATATCGAGCAGTGTATCCTTCTTGGCACCATAGTTAATGATATAGTTTTCGTGCTCCTTGATCCGGCTCACGTCTTTTACAAAACCGACAATCGTGGTATTGTTATCCAATACATAAGCATCACACGAAATATGCTTATGAAGTCCGCTGGATATTTTGATTCTGAACTCGGTGCTGGTGATGCAGCCCGTATGAATAAGATCCGAGAACCGTGATTGCAGGTAATGCTGATCTTCGGATATGATCAGGTCGAGCAGCAACCTCGATTGAGCATAAACATCTTCGTGACTTACATAGAAAATTTCTGAGAAGGCAGCGTTGATATAGTGAAATTTTCGTTCGTCTACCTTGTAAATAAAAACACCATCATGGGATAACGATCCCATGCGCTTGATTTCGGAGTAAGCAGGGGCCTCTTGCATGCTATCAGGTTACAACAACTCGTACGTATATATACTTTTATACTTTCAGAAAGCCGCGTGCAGAAGCGTATGCTATAAGCTCTGCCGTGTTCTTTACCTTTGCTTTCTGAATCATATTCTTGCGATGAGATTCAACTGTCTTCTCTGTGATAAACAGGTTTTCTGCAATCTTCCTGGAAGAATGTCCCTTTGCCATCAGCTCAAGCACTTCTCTTTCGCGTTTGGAAAAGAACTCGTCTTCTCCGCGCAGCGTATCTTCGATGCCCGCCAGAAATTTGTTTATGTTTTTTAGCTTCCGTGATGTTTCGGTACAGATATACTTCCGGCCACTGTGCACTACCTTTATCGCCTGGATGAGCTCTTCATATCCGGCCTTCTTCGACACAAATCCCATGGCACCGGCCTTCATGATCTTGGCAACACGGTCGGCATCATCATAAACGGAATGCGCTATAATTTTTATCTTCGGATGTTTCTTCCGCACGACCTCGCATACCTCAAAGCCGTCAATAGTACGAACATCCTGCATGCCGTCCAAATAAATATCCAGCAACAGGATGTCAATGCGCATCTTGTCGACAACGCTCAACAACTCCTCTCCGTGCCTTGCTTCTCCCACAACTTCAATGGCCTCATCATTACCTAACAAAAACCGGATGCCATCACGTATAATCTTATAATCTTCGAGATGAAAAACTTTGATCTTTTCGGGCATTTTAAAGCGATTAAATCCTTAAAGGTAAATTGCTTTAATGTTAATCATTCCATAAAACAGCCAATTCCGACTAAAAATCAGGGAAATCCCTGATAGAATGTTAACCTGTAACAGTCTAATATTGAACTGTTGTTTGGAGTACATCAGCGTAAGGTATAGCAGTAACATGTTAACCAAAAAAAATAATGCCTGCTACTCTTAATCCCCCTATACCGATGAACGAACCGCAGTTGATAACCAACATTTACTACGCTGACGATGATCCGGATGATGTATTGTTATTCCAGGATGTATTCCAGGAAATAGGACTCCCCATCGACATTACCATTGCTGAAAACGGAATTATACTCCTGGAAAAACTTCGCGTTGCAAATCAGTTTCCGGATGTGATCTTTATGGACCTTAACATGCCCCTGAAGAACGGCTTTCAGTGTCTCAAAGAAATAAAAGAGCATCCTGAATTCAAATCTATACCCGTGATAATCCTGTCTACATCTTCTACGCTCGACAATATTGAAAAATCGTATAAGCTGGGGGCTTTTCAATATATACAGAAACCTACGCAGTATGCACATCTGAAAACTTCCATACAGAAATGCCTGGCTAAACTTTCCAGTATAGATAACTGACGGGCCATATACCTTTACTTATGCGCGGTAACTGGCCGGTGCCTGGCCTGTCCATCGTTTAAATGCACGGGTAAATGCACTCAGTTCGTTATAGCCAAGCATACCGGATATCTCTTTGAGCTGATAATTACCCGAGCGTATATAGTGTACGGCCAGTGATTTCCTAACACTATCCGACAACTGCTGATACGTTACGCCTTCTTCACGAAGTTTTCGTTGCAGACTCCGTGCACTGATATTAAAATTGGCGGCTACTTCTTCCTGGCTGAGTATACCTAAATAGGCATGCTGCAAAAGATAGGTATAGATCTTCGCTTGCAGCGTTTGCGGACTACCGGCTTCTTTGCCGAGGGTATTTACTTTATCCAGCAATACCTTTTGCAATTCATAGTTAGCCGTAAGAATCGGTTCATTCCAATATATAGTATCAAACTCCAGTGAATGCTGTGCCTTGCGCACGGGCGCACAACGAAGCACGCGTTCATATTCCGGTATATAGGCCGACTGAAAAGAATGTCGTACGGATATCGGTTTTACTTTCTCCAATAGCAAACCATCCAGTTCGTGTATTGTGAACACCATAAGCAGGTCGAGCACGTGGCGAAAGGTAACGGTATCACTTTGCTTTTTCCCGATATCCGTGGGTATGAAATGTACGGTGAATGTTTTTTTTGATTGGACTATATTCATCGTAACCAGGTCCGTTACCATCGGTGTCATGGCCGCAGCGTGCGTCAACGCTTCCCCTACTGTACCGCTCATCCTGATGATCTCTCCTACCACACCCAGCGCACTCAATTGCAACGATTCACCAAAGTGCAGTCCGAATAAAGGATCATCACACAAATGACTTGCATTCATCCAGAGATCTTCCTGCTGCTTGCGGGTGATGGTAACGGGTTCATTTCGTTTCAGTGCTGCCAGGTCAAGATTACAAAGTTTACAAAGTTGCTGTGCCGGTATACCGCGCTGCACCGCATACGCCAGCATACTTAACACCAATCGTTTTTGTTGCTCATCCATAGAACAAATATACTGGTTCAATCAGGCTGTTCGCCATCCGGTACTGACGTTGGCGCAAGATGGTAAGGGGTTGTCGCGAAAAGATAAACGGTGCGTTAGGTGCCCGCTATACCTTTGCTTCATCAATAAACACTAAATGTAAACGCATATGATATCTTTAAAAAATGTTCTCTTTATCAACGCGGTAAGCTCAGGTGCTACCGGCATAGGTCTTGTTGTTCTGGCAGAAACGGTTGCCGGTCTTTTTGGCACCACAGCAACCGGTGCTGTTATGGGCGTGGGTATATTTCTGGTGGTGTTCGCGGCCGGTGTATTGAATGAAGCCTTGCAACGCGCCACACGTATTGCAAATGTATATATCATCATTGCCCTGGATATACTTTGGGTCATTGGCAGTATAGCCATTGTGCTGCCGCAGTTGTTCAACCTGTCCGCTATAGGCTATATCGCTATTACCGCAGTGGCCTTGTGGGTAGCAGCGATGGCCTACCTGCAGGTGAAGGGGGTGAAACAGATCGCAGCGGTCTGATTAAGATTTAAACATTGTACATACAGCCGTGCCGTGCAGCACTACGGTACGGCTGTTTCTATTTTCTGAATGAGACAATTGATTTTGCTTTGATCGTCAATACGATGCAGCCAAAGATGAACACGAACTTCTTGCTGACTGAACCTTTACCACGCGCAGTTGTGTTTATAGAAAATACTATTAACACACCTCCTTCTGAAACAGAAGGCATCTATTGTCATGAAATTAAAACTCAGTGTACTCGATCAGACTCCTATCCGAAGAGGAAGCAATGCCCGCGAAGCCCTACAGGAAAGTATACAACTTGCCAAACATACCGACCGGTTGGGCTATACGCGCTACTGGTTATCGGAACATCATAACATTGCTACATTAGCCGGAGCCGCTCCGGAAGTACTCATTGCACGACTCGCAGGTGAAACAAAAAATCTGCGCTTCGGCTCCGGTGGTATTATGCTGCCGAACCACAGCACGTTAAAGGTAGCGGAGAACTTCCGTTTGCTTGAAGCGCTATATCCCGGGCGAATCGATCTTGGTATAGGGCGTGCACCGGGTGGCGATCGTGTTACGGCATCGCTGCTCAACCCAGGTAATACATTTAATCCGCAGGAGTATATTCAGCAGATCATCGACCTGAAAGCATTTTTAAAAAATGATCACGAAGCAGGCTCGATACATGAAAAGGTAAAAGCTATACCGCGCATCGATACACAACCTGATTTGTGGATGCTGACGAGCAGTGGCGAGAGCGCCTATATAGCGGCCCACTTTGGTCTGGCGTTGTCGTTCGCGCAATTTATAAACCCCGTAGGTGGTCCGGAAGCTATACGTGCCTATAAGCAGCAATTCAAACCTTCGGAGCAAATGCAAACACCTCAAACCAGTGTGGGTGTATTTGTATTTTGTGCCGAGACTGAAGAGAAGGCTGCACAAATGCAGGCTGTGATGGACTATCGCTTGCTGAGTATTGAGAAAGGTAAAATAGATGAGTCGCCTTCGTATGAGTCGATCAAAGGCTATGCATATTCGCGTGAAGAACTCGCGCGCGTACAGTATAACCGGCTTCGCACCATTACGGGTACCCCGGACGTTGTAAAAGAAAAAATCAAACAACTGGCGCGTTCATTTGATGTAGATGAAGTTGTTGTAGCCACTTTCGCAGATACATTTGAAGATCGCCTGCGTTCGTATGAGTTGCTGGCGGAGATGTTTCTGTTGCCGGCAGGTGTCTTTGTGTAGGCGTTAATCGTTATCCGTTACAGGTTAACCGTTATTCGTTATTGGTGAATGCTGTAACTGGAAATTTAAATCCACGTGGCACAAAGAACGCGAAGAAAGCGCAAAGGCTCACAAAGAAAAACTTTGTGAGCCTTTGACATTGTACGTTGTATCTTACTATGCTACATCAAACTATACCTTGATATATAGTCCAATTATAACAATACTCCTCCCAATAACGGATAACGAATAACCTATAACGGTTAACGACTAGCTATATCTTCAACAAACGAACCACGATCGGTTCTCCATCAATAATAACTTTAATAGTATAGAATCCTCTCCTGCCAGACTGTACGCGAGCAGTGATGGCGGTGTTCAGTGCATCGAGTGTGCCGCTGCCGGTATAGATCAATTCTCCGCTGCTGTTGCGAGCTTCGGCCTGAATCACTTCGTGTGCTTCAAGCTCTTTGCATACCAGGCGCACGACACCGGTTGTCGGGTTAGGCGATGCTATAACAACAGGCTGACGTTTTTTAACATCGATGATGGTGAAAACAGAAATACGCGGGTTGGAAAGCACCAGCCCCTCCGTTGTCTGCTCGAGGTAGAACGACACAAACTCCAACGGAAATTCTTTTTTACCATCGGCTATCGGATCAATATCAATTGAGACTTCCCGACTGCCTGCCGGAACTGGCAACTGTATCTTTCGATTTGCTACAGCAGGCTCGGTGGCATAGTCGTCACCGTATACTACGCCTGGTCCTTGCGTTACCTGTATAGTTACAACCTGATCGGAAGCAACAGCTGTATTCAATTTCAGCTTCAGGTTATATATACCCGAACCTTCTTTTGCACTGGCAAGGATCTCGCTGAAAGCAATTACCGGAATATCGTTATCTTCAATACCCAGTGTAAAGGTTGGCTGAGATCCGCCCGCTACACCACCTTCTTTCAATACCGCAAAGGTCGCTGTTTCCAGAAGTTCATCGGCTGCGTCATTGAGTATAATAATACGGAACGATGTCAATAGTGTATCGGCAGGTAATGTCACGCTGATTTTATTATCAACAGCTGCAGGTTCTGTTATAAAATCCTGTCCATAAGTAGCATCGCCACTTAACGCAATTGTAATCTGTTTCGCTGACGATGATTGTTTATCGGCCGTCAGGTAAACGCGGTGCGATGCACTGTCTTCCGGCAAGGTTACGCTCTGCGAAAAATATACATGTACTGGTTGCAGGCTATAGCGTGCTATTACGGGAAGGTGATCGGAAGTAGTGGCAGCGTAGCTGGTAATGAAACGGAACGGAGTTATTACCTGTTCAGACGCAGCTATATATTCCTGCAGAAGATCGTTCGTAATCAACTGGTGATCGATCATATCCTGGAAGCTGATGGTTGAGCGCGCACCGGCATCGCTCAGATTTTTGGTAATACCGGTATAGTTTAACGAATCATTGATAAAGGCTATATATGGACTTTCCAACCCGGTAACGATCGATTGATCGAGATCATCATTCAAATCACCCAGTATAATTACCTGTTCGTTGGCGAAGTGTGCATCGAGTGAATCTTTCAGCACAGCGCCATCATATTCTCTGCGGCTTCTGTCGGCTGCCGTTGCACCTGACTTCGCATGTATACCTATAAAGGAGATACGCTCGGTTACACCTTCAATTGTAGCATCAACGGTTAACAGGTATGGAAGTCTTCCGCTGGAATAAAAACTTGACGGACTACCTCCGGGATAGTTTGGCAATACATTGGGATTGGTTGTACGTGCTTCATCATACAAGGCTTCAAACATCGGGCGGGCCGATACAACATTCACAGTAGTGGTATCATAAATAAAGCATACCTTCTGCGGAGGGAATTCATCGCTCGGGCCATCGAATGAATACGAGTAACGATCGGAACAGGTAGCCCTGTATTTACCCAACTGCGAAATCAATTCTGTAAATAAAGAATCATCCGAAACTTCCTCTACGGCAATCACATCCGCCTGCAATGAGTCGAGTACACGCTTAACGTTGATGAGCTGTTGAGCTTCATCTTCCGGGCCATATTCTTCATTACGATAGTCTTCTTTTTTTGCACCGAAGAACTCCAGGTTCCAGGTAACAACATCCAGTGTTTTGCTTTTTGAAATGCTATCCGATGGAGGTGAAGGTATAAATGCCCCGGGTATATCATTGCTGAAACGCGGCAACAATTGTGCATTGGTACGGAAACGTCCTACTACACCGGTAATCGAAACGATACCTTGTGGTTTGGCAAGTCCGGGTATATCGGTATCGCCATCAATCCGCAGATCGGCCTGTATACCTTCTGCTGTTATGCGCTCTGTGCTTTGCGGATAAAACACAAATGCTTTGTTCACTAACTCCACATTCTGAACGGTAACCAGTTGCCCTTCATAAGCCGCCAGTTGTCCGATGGCAACAGGCACGGCCGCTATATAGCGTTTGGAAGAATCCGGTTGTATAAAATCTACACCGCTGCCGCTGATCTGCACCTGGTCGTTAAATATACCGATAGGGCCAGTAACAATCACCGAATCGCCAAGGGTAACGCTGTTCGCGAAAGCATAATCGAAAACAGGTATACCACCTGTTGCATCCTGTATATAGGCCGGGTTTCCAAGTTCATTGCCAACGGTGATGCGACCCCCTACTGTAACTTTTTGTCCAACCGGTTTGGTACGCGCTTCTGCAATGGATATAACACTGCTTACAAAGTCAAAACCATTTCCCGAAACATTCAGTACATTCGAGGTTGTTCCGCTGATGTGTAACAATGAATCGATCGTAACACCCGGCACAACCGGTGCGAACTGCACATATACGAAACCTCCGGTTGAAGGAAGTATAGCAGACCCTGCATAATGTATACTGTCAGCAGATATAGCATAGGCATTATTGAAAGCAAAGATAGCGATGGAGTCCTGAAGATTAGCACCGATCACCTGGTAGCGAAGCTGCTTCATATTGTTTACCGTAACATCTCCAAAGTTCAGCGATGCAGGCACTAACTGAATAGAAGGTTGATTGGAAGGTATACCAACAGGCGTCAGCGTAAAATTATCAATCGCCAAGCCATCATCAGAGCTTGCAACATTAAAGTCGAGCCAGCGCAGGTAAAACGTTTCACCATCATCAATCGACAGACCATCAATGGTAAAGGTAATAACCGTGTTGTTCAGCGTATCATTTCCATTCAATGCACCTACAGTACCCGTTGTTACCGGACTGATGAAATCAAGTGAATCGATATCCGTCCATGTACCTGACGTTATCGAAGTAGCATCGGTGCTATATTGAAAATCAAGGCGGTCAGCAGCTCTTCCGGTTGCCCCGAGGCGCCACTGTTCACCGCGATACGTTATCTGCAATGCCGTAATTGTACTGCCGGTATTATTGGCAAAGCCCGCACCAACCGAAGGGCTGAGCGATCCGGAGAGTAAACCACCGAGTGCGCGATCATCCGAAGTAAGACCAAAGCTATAGGTGTTACCAGCATTCGATGAACCGGTACCGGCTGCATACGTGGTGTTGGCATTGGTGCCTGATTCGCTAAAGGTCCAGCCGGCTGGCAGCGTAGCTATATCATTGGTTGTACCGGTACTGGCCAGTGAATCGAACTGCTGTTGATACGGTGAATTGATTAGATTAAGATGCACTTGTGCCGAGGCCTGGAAGGTTCCCAGCGAAAATGCCATGAGTAAAAACAATAACGGGTAAAGTCGTTTCATATACATGGGGGTTTAGTTCAGAAATATAGTCCGTTGCTAAACTACCGTTAAAATGTGAAAAGAATGTTGCGGGCAGGTTATAAAATGTAGTGACTCTTTGCTGGCTGGATTGAGTTTAAACATGAATCGTTATCCGTTATACGCTATCCGTTATCCGTTAATCGTTATCCGTTAATCGGCATGCTGCAACTGTTTCTGGGTGTATATCTATAAATCATTTTCGTAGATGCACCTGATATTTACGTTCTTCAAAAGAAATATATACTCTAGCGAATACCTGATAACGCAAAACGCTTTTGGCTGTTTATCCAGAAGCCGGTAACCAGCAGCCAGCAACGATCCTGGTAACGACTAACGATAAACCGATAGCGGTTAACTTTTAACGAATAACGATTAACGGATAACGGTTAACCGATAACGATTAACGAAAAAAGCGCCTCTCTCAAGGCGCTTTGATCTGATAGCGGTGTTGGCCGCTCATCTGGTTTGGCTCCGTTTTTTTAACACATCCATCTGCCGTAATGCACACAGATTTGTGGCGGAGGCGGAGGTTCATACCTATACTAAAAGTATAGCTTCCGATTCGTAAGCATTACAAGTTCCTATCCCCCCGGTAGGTACTGCAACGAAAACTACCTCCACCTCCTCCACCAAACCTGTATGATTCATAACAAACAGTCCGCTCAGAGCCTGACATCGGTTACAAACAATACTTCACCAACTACAATCAAAAAAACAATAAACCTATAAACTATAAACAAACAACTCTACCTTATTTACTACCGGCCATGTCGCGCATAGCTTGATTCGGCAACCATAAAAAAAACTTGGACCCGGCCTTGTGCACAGAATGTACCGATACACTTCCTCCCATCTGTTCCAAAACTTCCCGCACAACGTGAAGTCCTATACCTAAACCTTTCGACTGTTCCGTTCCGCGATAGAAGAGGTCAAATACTTTCGCTTCTGTTCCTCTTTCCATCCCTATACCATTGTCTATTACATTCACGGAACAACTGGTGAAATTCACATTGCCCAGCACTTCTATAAACTTTCGTTTTTTACTGCCATCGCTGAACTGAATCGCATTATCAATTACGTGCGCCAAGGCTACGCGAAACCGACTCGCATTCATATATAGCTTTACGTGCTGCTCAATTTTTATCGTTACAACTATATTTTGTTCCTTGATCCTGTCGCTATATTCTTCCAATACTTTTCCAATCAGCTCAGCAAGATCAACCTGTTGATCGGGAGCACTCTTCTGCGAGCTTTCCAGGAATTGTTCCAGATCATCTACCATACTTTCCATTGTTGAGCATTATCATGCGTGCGCGTGTTGTATCATTCTGAACATACACATACCCAACTTCTGCCGGTGAGCGGTTTATAAACACACTATAGTTTGTTGTTGCCATGCATTTTTGTATGCATTTTATGAACTTCAAACCGAGTGTCTCAACCATCATGTATATCGTAATTGATGATACAAAGATTCAACTCAGGGAGGTGCTAAACCTTTAGCAAAAAGAGGATTTTAAAAAATCAGGGACAGGATTAGACGCTTAGGCGGATGCCTGCTATTTATAGTCTTAATCGGAATATTCTGTGTAAAATCAGGAGAAAGGATTAGATTTTTCTAAGGTATTCTCTTAGAACAACACAGCTTACGAAGTGTGTTTCAGGTTTGCAGACCGGCAAAAAATAAGGTATAGCAGCGTACTAAAACCGTTGCTATACCTTTTGGACGCTGCTTAGGACAATACCTCCTTATATGTTCACGATTTTATTCTCAATGGCGTAGCGTACCAGCTGCGCGGTGTTGGTAAGATTCAACTTTCCCTGGATGTTGAGCTTATGTGTCTCCACTGTTTTGATATTGATGAAGAGCTGATCTGCAATTTCTTTTAAACTCTTGCCGTGGGCAATCAACGTTAATACTTCCAGCTCGCGTTTGGTCAGATCTGTTTTTACTTCACGTGCTCCCGGAGTTTTCTCTACTTTCTCTTGTGTATAGAAATCCTGGAATACAATCGTCATTACCTCCGGACTAAAATAGCGCTCGCCTTTTATTACAGTGCGTATAGCGGTGAGCAGTGCATCTTTACTTATATCTTTCAATACATAGCCTGCTATACCGGCTTTGATACCCGCTGCTATAAATTCTTTATTGGCCTCTGCCGAAATCAGTATGATACGAATGCCGGGATTTATATCCGTGATCCAGCGCGTGGCTTCAATGCCTGACATGCCGCGCATCTTGATATCCATCAGAAAAACATCAGGCAGTACCGTGTTCGTCAGATTTACAGCCTCCTCTCCTCCCTGTACCATGCCGATCACCGTTATATCCGGTACATTCTCCAGCATGGAAGCAATCCCCTCACGCATCAGTCCATGATCATCTGCAATTGCTACTTTAATCATCTCTAACAGTTTTGTTATACGTGTTGCATTTTTTGCAACGGTATATATACTTCAAAAATCAAACACCGGCAAGTACTTCTTGTATGGTGTCCAGTATTGTTTCAATGGTTCCGGGTTTACGAATGAATTTTACTGCACCCAATGCCAATACTTTATCTTTACTTTCCTGCTCAGGCTTGGCAGAGAATACAATAACGGGTATATTTTGCCACAGTGAATTAGATTTCAAAGTCTCAATCAGTGTATAGCCATCCATCACCGGCATCAGTAAATCGGTTATCACCAGGTCCGGAACAGCTTCGCGAATCTTATCGACAGCATCCTGACCATTGATGGCAGACGTTGTTTCGTACCCTTCCATCGCCAACACCTGGACTATACTTTTCAGTAGATCTGCGGTATCATCAACTACCAGTATTCTCTTGCCTTCCATCGATGGGTATGGATATTGTGAAGGTCGTGCCTTCATTTAATTTACTTTCAACCTGTATTACTCCGTCCAGTAAATCTACCGTTTTTCTAACAATCGACAATCCAAGTCCTGTGCCTTGTATAGCCGTGGCATTGGAAGCGCGATGAAACGAATGGAAAAGTTTTTCACGGTCTTCATCCGGTATACCGAGCCCTTCATCTTTTACTTTCAGTTGCAACGTATTGGTGGCACAACTAATGGTCACCCACACCGTATTTTTGCCGGGCGAAAACTTGATCGCGTTCGTCAGTAAATTCACCAGGATGATGCGGATCATGCGCGGGTCAGTCAATATACTCTTTTGCTCACACCCGGTTTCCATGCGAATGCGATGTGTGCGGCCGGTGCTCTGGTATACTTCGCTTGCTATATTTTCGAAAAANNACCGTAAGTACATCTTCCAGCAGGTAATTCATGTGGTCTACCTGCCGCACGATATCATCCAGTTTCTTGTCTATATCTTCCGGGGTAATTTTAGCTTTATAGCGCCTGATGAAACCGGTTGCCAATGATATAGTAGAGAGCGGTGTTCTGAACTCATGCGAAGCCATCGAGACAAATTTTGTTTTCAGATCCGCGAGTTCCTTTTCTTTCTGCAAGGCATCATTCAATTCGCGTGTCCGGTCCTGCACCATTTTCTCAAGGCCCTTTCTGTAGTCGATCAGCTCGGTAATATTTTGCGCCACGATAATTATACCTTTGATCTGCTCCTGCGCATCATACCGTGGCGATGCACTGAGCAGAAGTATAATCGACTCTTCATTCCGGGTAACAACCGGTAATTCAAAATTGGTAAGCGCATGGCCGCGCAAAACCCGTGTAAGCAACTGCTCTACAGTTTCCCGATACGGTTTCTCTATAAATTCCTCAATCCACTTTCTACCCAGCGCATCTTCCTTGCTATACTGCATTACCTGTTCGGTAACTTCGTTCCATTCATTTATATACCCGTTTTGATCAAGGCCGAAAATAGGCACATTGGATGTCTCGATAAGAACAGACAACTCCTTTGCTATACTGGTAATTTTATTCTCGTATTCTTTCTGAGGTCCTATGTCCCGATAGGTTGAAACAACACCGCGAACACTCGGTATATGCGACAGGTTAATAGATGTACCCTGCATCCACACCCAGCTTCCATTCTTATGGCGCGCACGGCATGTGATTGAAACCAGCTTACCCGGATTGTCGATAACATTCTGCCATTCGCGTGCATACGCTTCAAAATCCTCCGGATGAACAAACTCGTGCCCCTTGATTGAACGAATCTCTTCCCACGTATAACCGAGCTTGCGTGTAAAGCTTGGACTCGCATAGAATATATTTCCCTGAAGATCAACAAGTGCAAATACATCATCGCTATATTCTACAACAGCTCTGAATTTCTCTTCACTTTCGCGCAAGGCAATTTCAGCTGTTTTTACTGCGGTGGTTTCACGAAGGTTGATACAGTAGCCAATCATTTCACCGGCTTCATTATTCACCAGCGTAATGGTAACAGCTACCCAATACGATTCTCCTCCATTGGCCGTTGACTGAACTTCATATTGTACCAGCTCGCCTTGTCGCGCACGTTCAAGCATGCTCATGAAAGGCTGCCTGCGTTCTTCCTGGATATAGTCTGCTATCGTTGTGCCTACTATAGGCTCGCGTTGAAAATAGTACATCATGCGCTGCTCGTAGGCACGGTTGTAAGCAATGATTCGGTAATCTTTTGCAAGCAATATATAGGCATCGGGTGTACTGTTGAATATAGCGCGCAGGTTCGCTTCCGATTGCTGTACAACTTTCTCGCGTGCTTTTTTCTCAGTGATATCCATCGACATGATGATAACGTGCGTTACCTTACCAAACTGTCGCACCGGTTCATAACGCAATAAGTGAACAACCTCGCGCTCGGGTGTTGGTATATAGGCTTCCGTAACAACGGCTTCACCATTCAGGGCCTGTATATATAGCTGCAACGCCAGGTCTCTTCGCTCCTTCACCACAACATCGGTAAGACGCATACCACGCTTGGGTTTTATACCAGCTGCCGTACCAATAAAGGTTTCGAATGTTTTATTAAAAAGTACTACGGTATTGTTGGCATCGATCAGCAGTATACCTTCCTGTGTATTGGAGAAAATGATATCGATGTTGCGCCTGTATTCACTCAGCAACTCATCTTTCTGACGAATGATCTCCTCGGCCTGATCCCGGATGGTGACTTTTGCACTTTCCAGTTTATCATTCAACTCCACCAGGTTCTCATTGGAGGTGATGAGTTCTTCATTCGTAGTGGTCAGTTCTTCCAGTGCTGCCCGCAGTTCTTCATTGGCAGAAGCGGCCTCGTGGTTCGAAGCCTGCAACTCGCGGTTCACGTATTGCAGACGGTTCGCATTCACCTTTTGCTGAAGATCTTTCCGGTTTAGTGAATTGGTGTTGAAAAGTATGAGCAGCGCAAAAACAACAATGAAACTGAGCACAATGCTGGTTACACCCAACTCGGTTGAAAGCATACTATACCAATGTGCCAAAAGCCGTATATAGCCAATAAGCAGCGGCACTACAATTACCAACGGTATGAGTACACGCGCGATAATGCTTCCGGCATACGGACTGGTAAATTGCTTCATCAATCCTTTATCAACATGAGACAACAGGATGGCTACGGAAAGAAAAAGAAAACACAGCGCAGTGAATGCCGCCATGGGATAGTAATATCGCGACAGGTAGAACTCGGGCACGTGGTACAGATAGCCGAGCAAAAAGAATAAGGCATTCAGCATTACGAGTACCGCACAACACTGTGCAAATGCAACGGTTCTGTTCTTCTTTGAAAAAACGGTGAGCAGGGCGATTACGATCAGCAGAAAATTTATAGCCGTAACCACCGGCATACCTTCCCGGTTCTCATCCCGTTCGGCCAGCACACGGTCGGTATATAAAATAGTATCAAGTGCAAAATCCAGTTTCAACACAACCTGCACGATCTTATAGGCAGATATGGCTACAATGATTGTGACCAGCGCGTAGACCAACCGTTGTTGCACGATGGTTCTTTCCTTTCGTACTAAAAGTGATAACACACAAACCGACACGAGAAGCATCAATGCCGTGAAGGGACTCATGGGCATGGTGCCGGGCAATGGCCGCCTGAAAAACTCTATATCAAACTGCCAGCCCGCCAGGCCCAGCAACGATATGATCAGTACGGCCAGTGAAAAAAAACGGGACCAACGCGCAACGTAGTTACCTTCCATAGTTAACATTCATCATGAACCATAGAAAGATATAAAAATAGTGCGAGACAACGCTCATGTACTCCGTGGGCCCCGACCGCGCACGGAAAACAGCGTTGCGTGTACTAACGCGCTTCCTTGCTGAGAACTTTGCCCGAAGAGTCAAGCACCACGTGTAGATCTTCGTCATCAGATGACAGGTCTACAGCGTAACGTTTACTGGCGGGCTCCTGTATAAAAATGTAGTTGCTCCCGTCATAACCTTTATCCAGGAAATTGGTACGCACGGTGTTCATCACGACTGTCGGGAATTTATCAGGAGACAATGCGTCAGTAGTACGCAGCCATTTTCCATCCAGACTCACCTCGATGTTTCGAAGCACGGGTACGCGAATGATGGAGGCTATATATTTCTTCCGATTCTTATCGAGCACCCAGAGCGTTATGGGCTGCTTGTCGCTTTGCTGTGCTGCCACGGTACGAATATTCGCAGGCACGTCTGCTTCCTTAACTTGTTGCGCACAGGCTGCCGCACCAATATGCAACAGCAGTAATAATGAAAATATATACTTCATATCAGGGATAGTTATTGTCTCAATTTAAAAAGGCAGGAAGAACGCTTTCGTGTATCTCCCTGCCAGCCAACCTAGACATTTCAGAAAAGAGAGGGTCTTCTTTTCTTTTTCCTCCGTGTGAATGATCCGCTAACAACTATAAGCCCGCTACATGAACATGCAGGTTTATATTTTTTATCGGATAAAATTCACGGTCATTTTCAAACCTTTTACGCGAAAATCGTTTCTAAGATGTGAAAGCTTATGCATCATGGTGCCCAACCATCGTAGTGTGGTGTTGAAATAGAGCTCTGGCGGATTGGCGTGTCGTGATTTTTTAAACTCTAAACCTGCATGATATGAAAAAACTGTTGTTAGCGCTTACCCTGTACGTTGTATCCGTCTATTCATTTGCTCAATCGCTGCAGCCTTTAGCAGACAAAGATTCCGTTAACATCCTGCTCGGCTTCTCCAAACGGGTTTACAAGACCGATGTAAACAAAGCGATTCGCCTGACGAAGCGCGCGTACCAGTATGCGCAGCAGGCTGGTAGTGTTGATGGTGAAGCGCGGTCGTCACTCATGCTCGGTATACTCTATAAAGAATTGAATAATTATAATGAATCGCTTGATGCCTATAGGCATGCGTTGAAATTATTTGAGACACTGCACGACTCCACACAGATCGGCCTTACGTACAACGGTATGGGCGGTGTATATTTATTCAACCTGAATCACATCACGTGGTCTTCGTATTATCTCAACAAGGCACGGACATTCCTTCAACACGATTCCAGTAACCTGGCGCTGGCGCTTACCAACCTCGGCTCGCTTAAACTGCGAACACAAAAACTGGATGAAGCACTTGTCCTGTACGAAGCGGCCTACGAGATCCAGTTAAAGTATAATGACCTGCCGCGAATGAGCACTACGCTAAATAATATAGCCACGCTGATGGACGCAAAAAAGGATTATGCAAAGAGTAAAGAATACTACAAGCGTAGCCTGGAAATTGAAAAGATACTCGAAAATCCGAAGGCAGCTTCGTGGACATTGCTCGGTCTTGCCGGTGCCTGTTGCATGAGTAATGAACACAAACAGGCAGAAGTATATGTGCGTGAAGCGATGGACATCGCTAAAAAATATTCCTATCATAAAAATTATATCCACGCCTTGCAATACCTGGCGTACGAATGCGAGCATACGCACAAACTGAAGGAAGCGAAAGACTTTGCATTGCAGGCGAGCAGCCTGGCCGACAAACACAACCTGCCACACATCAAGGGCGACCTATACCAGCAGCTTGCTTTTGTTTGTGAAAAGATGGGTGAATTGAAACTCGCGCTGCAATACCAGCAGAAACATAGTATATATAAAGATTCGATTGCAGAAGCCGAACGAAAAGCTGCCGAGGAAGTAGCCGGGCTCAAGGAAAAAACGATACTTGCTTCTGCGCCTCCATCATCTGCGGATTACTGGCCGTGGTTAAGTTTTGCCGTGATCTGCACGGCTTCCATCGGTTTTATATTTCTCAGAAAGGTGAAGCCTGTACCTGCACACGCTCATGAGACAATAGCAGTAGCCGAAACTATTTCTGCAGCACACGAAACACCATTACCGGATATAGCACCTCAACCTGAATACAACGGACAGGCTACCCTACCCGACATGGTACACCTGGAAGTAATAAACGGGCAAGGCATGAAGCTCATCAACCTGGATGATATACAGTGGTTTCAGAAAGATGGCAAATCCTATCACGCCTTTACCGAAAAAGGTAGTTATCGGGTGCGCCAGAATATGACCGAACTGGAAGATTCATTACCGAAGGGTCAGTTCTTCCGCATCAATCGTTCGGTGATCATAAACATGGAGGCGCTGAATAACTATTCCTTCTGGGAGAATCACAAATATATAATCCGTATGAAGGATGAACAGAAAACCGAGTTCACCATTTCACGCAACAGGCTTCGCGAAATGAAAGAGAGCTTTAATGTTTATGAGCGAGTATAGCCCCGTAGTCGGCCTCCTGTAATTGAGTCGCTATATATTCTTGTACTTTTCGGATGCGGGCTGTCTCAAATTTACCCGTTTGCGCATTGACGCGGCCTTCGTCTATGAAGCATTGTTTTTTGCGCGGGCATTGACAGGTTCGTCCGGGTATAACTAAACTACATTTACCAGCCATCCAGTTACGCAGGTCTTTTCGCGAACGCGACAATCGCTGGCGGTAATTATCCGGTGTTATTTTCAATACCTGTGCAGCCGCGTGATGATCCATTCGAAATATATCGGACAGCACCAGCGTGATACGTTGCTCTTCGCTGAGACAAAGCAGTACACCGGAAAAATAATCATTCAGAAAATCATCCGGAAATATAGCCTCTTCCATTTCTTCATCGTCTGCTACCGTAAGCGCTTGTTGCCGTTGCCGGGATTTCTCTCTGCGCACCTGTTGCAATACATGATTTGCCGTGATACGGTATAGCCATGTTGTAAATGAACTTTGCTGTTTAAATTGCGGAAGGTGCTCCCACACAATCGCCCATATATCCTGTGCAGCATCCTCAGCTTCGGCAGCACTGCGTCCTAACTGCTTTACCAGTCGCATCACAAAACCCGTATGACGAACAAATAATACTTCAGCAGCTTTATGATCGCCCGTGCTGGCCGCAGTAACCAGTTCGTCATCGGTATAACGAAGTAACTCAACATGCATACAACGGCAGGGTTATGCGCATTTTGCGGCCAGTTCTTTATCAGCGATCAGATCCACGAGATCGTCAAACCCGATGGACAACGATTTGGCCTGCCACTGTACATTGCCGCGCTTCACCATGCATTCACGCTCCGGGCAATTCCAATGCAGCGACACGGCTTGTGTAAAGAAATTTTTGGCTTCCGCGCACAGTAGTTCCAATTCTGCAAATACATCCGCCGGTACAACCTCCTGGTTAAGCTGCGGGGCATTCAGCGTGGGCTGTATCCGGATCAGCGTGATGTCGCGTGAAAGTTCGCGCGATATCAGGAAGCCAAGTCCAAACCACAACACGCGATCGGACAACGGAGTCTTGACCTGCAGCACAACGGCACCGGTACTGAAAAACGAGAGCGTCTCCACAACTGATACCGGTTGCTGTGCTTCAAACTGCACACTGGCTATACCATCGGGATGTCTTACAATGCGGGGGTTTACAGAGATCTTCATAGCAGAGGGTTCATTTCTTCTGCTTCAAAAATCACCGATGTCACAATAAAAAAAATATTTAACAGCGCTGAAATGTAGCTTTGACGGTCTGAAATAGAGCCCTTCGCCTTTGGAATAATGAGACGTATACCGAATTATAGCGTCTCTTAATTTTGCATGGCAATAGAAGTCATCACGATCTTGTTACGACACTGTGCTTCGTGCGAGATCATGAAGACAAGAAATTCATACGGAGTGCGGAAATTCCGAACCTTACCTTCGCGCATGGTTTTGCTAATGAGTTTTGTTATGGCATCGGCAGTTTTATCCAACCCATGCTTCAGCATTTCTTTTTCAAGTCCGCGGTCTTTCAGTTTTTCAAAACCGCTGGCCAGTGAAGGCTCATTCTCTTCAAGCCAGAGCAGTCGCGTATTATGAATATGTACAAATTGCTCGAACAAATTCGAAGCACGGTTTGGCGACAGTGCTTTGCGAAAACTTTCATCAGTGAAAGAATCCAGCAGCAATACATTAATCCGATTGTTAATCTCCCACGTATCCAAAAATCTCTTCATCGTATTTGCTTCTTAACAGTTATAGTTTGTTTTTGAAAAGTGCCCGGCATATACCGGGACACTTTTACCGGATCAGAAATCCCCACGTCAGTCTATATCCCACCACACTCGACTATGGTGTTTATCGCCTCCGTTGATCCGTGCAGAGGCAGCTTCGTAATTGATTTTATTAAGGGTAGCCTCTACGTTAGGGTAAGCATACCGTCTTGGAATCTCACCGCTTTCGTTCAGCGCATAGGGCGTGGGTTGTAAATCAGGGTATCCTGTTCTTCTCCACTCAAACCACGCTTCTGTTCCGTTCGGATACAATGCAAGCCAGCGTTGTGTACCGATCTTTGAAAGTTTCTCCTCATCCGTGCCGGTAAACTCAACCTGTTCCTGGCCTGTATATACTTCAAAAACATCCTGGTCAAAAACTTCATGTTGCTCCCACGAGGCGCGAATCGCATCGTAGTACAGATCGGAAGCATCTTCGGCAATCCAGTTCTTCAAAGCTGCTTCAGCTTTCGCCAGTTGCATTTGAGATGCCGTAACAATATAGCCGCGTGTCGTTGTCTCACGGATCGCTATACCCGGGCGCGAAAAATCATTTTCGTTTGTCCAGTCAATAAGTAACGTGCGCGTTAATCCATACGGAAGTCCTACATATTCATCATCTTCGTTTCGGTCTGCAAACACTTCAATGCGCGGATCGTTGAGATCGGTCAGGGCGTTAATCATCACATCACTCACACCGTAGTCATCCCGTCCGTCAAAGAGTACATTTACCGGGTTTCGTAGTTTGTCGTCATCAAGAAATCCTACAAAAACATTGTCATCATTCGAAGCAACGTGCCCGGCAGGATGATCGTACGCATTTAAAAATTCACTGCGGGCTGTTGTCGGATCTACAGTCGAAATACGCAACGCCATGAGCATCCGCAGCGAGTTTGCAAACTGCTTCCAGCGTGAGGCATCGCCATGAAAGAGTATATCTCCGTCCAGCATCTTACCATCGTCAAACTGTTCTACGGCTTCGCTCAGCTCCTTGAAGAGATCGGTATATATTTCCTGCTGCGTTGTATAGGCAGGTAATGTATTTTTCTGTAGCGCTTCTTTATAGGGCACATCACCCCAGCGGTCTGTCACTACCCAGAATAAATACGCTTTAAGAATACGGGCTACTGCCAATTGGTTATTGGTGGAAGCAAACTGTACCATCTGCGTACGTGTATCTTCGTTCGTGTTCAGATCAATGATCGTTTGCAGGTCTTGCAATGATACCGCATAGTAACTGTCCCATAGGGCAAACGTTGTTGTATACTGCGAATCTTCCGGGTATTGACTCTCCGACCAGTACTGCGCATACAACATTGGTTCAGGGGCGCCAACCGTCTGTATACCGGCTATACCCCCGCGAAGCGTATAGCCTGCTTCTGTAGCGGGAACGCCTGTGATAGCTTCCGTGAGCAAAGCGAACGGTACGGGTACACGCGCTGCATTCGGATTTTCATTGGTGTCTCCAAAGTCCGAGCAGCCGACACCGAGCAGCAGCAATGCGAGTGCTGCCCATTTCTTTCTAACTATAGTTAATGTCATGATACTATATATAAATATGATTGTAATCAGAACGATGCCTTGATGTTGAAACCGAGTGAACGCGTACCCGGCTGTTGTCCGTTTTCACCCCAGCGTTGTGAGAGCTCCGATGCATCTACATTCCGGTTCGATAAATAGATGAGCCATGGATTACGCGCTACAACGGAGAACGTAAGGTTCTGCAATACGCGACTCTTCAAAGGCACTCTATAGCCGAGACTTACTTCACGCAGTTTTACATACGAAGCATCGAACACAGAATTATCCAGTAAACTCTGGTCAGCAAACTGGTGAAAGTAATTATAGGCCGCTACATCATAGGCAACCGGTTCACCATTCGCGTTTACACCCGTTACATGTATACCCCCGCCTTCCGCTACCGCATCGCGCACGTTCTTGCCGTTACTGTTAGTTGCTGCTGTCTGCGAGAGCAATCCCGAGTATTCGCCCCACAGATTGGACAATGAAAAATATTTACCACCACGCTGAAAATCGATTGCCACCGCGAGTGAGAAATCTTTATAGGTAAAGTTATTCACGATACCCCCGGTAAAATCAGGAAGCACGGAACCGAAGAATACATCATTCTCTGTCTCATAGGTACCGTTGTCATTTAACACCGGCTGACCGTTGATTCTGCGGATACCATTACCACGCAACTGTCCCCATTTATTACTACCGCCATCATAGTCTGTCTTATTCACCAGGTATACAAAATCAAAATAGTCAGACACATCGTATCCCGGAGTTGTAGTGTTGATGGAATTTACACCCTCTGCCAGCTCTATAACACGCGAGTTATTGCGTGCCAGATTTATACCTATATTCCATTCGAAAGAACGCGTTCGTACCGGAGTTCCTTCCAGGAGAATTTCTATACCATTACGCTCTACGCGACCGGCATTGATAACCTTATCCGAAAATCCGCTGGCCGTGCTGATGTCCACATTGAGAATTTCATTCTTCTTTACTTCATTGTAATATGTAAAGCTGATGCCTGCACGGTTGTTCAGGAACTTCAGGTCAAAGCCCATTTCATACGCAGATGAAAGTGAAGGTTTGATATTGGAATTGGTCAACAGATCCGGAGTGGTCATGAGTATATTTCCATCGAACTGGATCTGATCTACCGGGTATGTCAGGTATAACTGGTAAGGATCCATATCGGAACCAACCTGCGCCCAGCTACCTCGTAGTTTACCATACGAGAGAATCGGAATGAGTGTTTGCGTAAGCTCGCTGAATACAAACGAACCACCTACGGAAGGATAGAAATACGAGTTATCATTTTGAGGCAATGCAGAGCTCCAGTCGTTGCGTGCTGTAAATTCGAGGAAGGCAAAATCTTTATAGCCAACGGATGCCCTGCCGTACAAACTTCTCACCGTTTTAGTTTGTCGATAGTTATAGTAGTTGAGTGCGCCTTTTGAATTGGACACAATGAAGAGATCGGGCACCACCAGTCCTCCGTTGGTAGCGATGCGCACATCTTTATAGGAATTCTGACGAACGTTACCCCCTATATTTACATCAATATCAAAATCGCTTACCATCTGGTTGTAGCTGGCCAGAAATTCATAGTTGTTCTCTACATTGGATGTCTGCCCGGTGCTATAGGCCGCCTGTGCATTTGTTTGTGCTACACTTCGCTCAATGATGTCCGGTGTTTTATCTTCATAGTTGGATGACAACTGGTTTCTGCGGAAGAAACCCTGTACGCGGAAATGCTCATTAAGTTTTACCGTTACGTTTACATCGCCAAATAAACGATCGCGCTTGGTCGTGAAGTTAATATAGTCCATATACGAATATGGATTATACCAGTAATTACCACGATTAAAATTAAGCGATGAAAAACTTGTAGACGCAGTCGGGTTCGTATGGTTCCAGCTTGCGAGCGCCCCGGTAGGTGTTTTGAAGTTCCGCAGCTCTTCCAGTTTACTCATATCGAGGTCACGGTGAAACCACTGGTTAAAAGAACCAGAGCCGCTATAGTTGGAGTAGTCATCATCAAAATTTCCAAATACCTTTTCGTTGGTATAGTTGATATTCGAACCGATTGTTATATACCGGCCGAGATCCGCTGAGTTTTGCGTAGATATATAGTTACGATCCAGACTCGTATTTGGGAGTATACCGGTTTGTTTCAGGTTAGTATAGGAAACACGTACGGAATATCCTTCACCGGATTTACTGAAATTTATATTGTTATTCAACGTCTTTCCGGTTTCATAGTAGTCACGCACGTTATCGGGTTGCGCAGTATACTGTGCTGTTTTGAAAGAATACTTGGTACCAGGATACCAGGCATACCAGGGTATATATTCGGAACCATCGATCTTCGGCCCCCAGGAAGCATCGTCAGAATAGTCGTGATACTTCTTGCCATCGAGCGCAGCCCATTCAGCCGGATGCACCCCCGGATTATAGGTAAATGTTCTGAAGTCGGCACCGCCACCACCACCATACGTGTTCTGATATTTGGGAAGTATATTTACCTGCTCGAACGTTGTTGTACTGTTAACTTCAAGTCCTATACCTTTATCATTACGACCACGCTTCGTAGTAATCTGTACAACACCGGCATCACCACGCTGTCCATAAAGCGCAGTCGCGTTCGGTCCTTTCAGAATGGAAATCGACTCTACATCATCCATATTTATACCGAGATCAACCGGGCTGACACCGCGTGCTCCACGCTCAAAATTATTCACCGGTGTTCCGTCTATAACATATAGCGGACTTTTCTCGGTAAGGGAAGCGGAACCACGAATACGAATCGTAGCCGCTGAACCAAGCTTTGCTCCCGACTGATTCAACACCTGCACACCGGCTACTTTACCGGCCAGTGTTGAGTTCAGATCAGCATCGCGCGTGATCCGCAGCTTCTCATCTGCCTTTACCTGCTGTGCCGAATAGGACAGCGACTTTTCATTGCGCTCTATACCCAGCGCTGTCACAACTACTTCTGACAGTTGTTGAAAATCAGGTTGCAACGGTACGTCTACTGCCGTACGATCGCCAATCTCAACTTCCTGCGACTTGAAGCCTATAAATGAAAACACCAGCACGGTGTTTCCTGCGGGCAACGCAATGGTATATTTACCATCGGTATCGGTAACTGAGCCAACGGTAGTACCTTTCACCAGTACATTTACTCCGGGAACTCCCTGGTCATCTTCCGCAGATGTTACCTTTCCGGTAACACTCCGGTCTTGCGCCATGCCGGTGCCACCGGCAAACGCGCAGAGGCCCAGCAATACAATCTGTAAAATCCTCTTCATAGATTTTGGATATTTTTTAAGAGGATTGGATGCAGCGTTCTTCCGGGTGTGACAGTTGAGTAATAAAAATTTTAAGTCTTTTCTGAAATTTGAATGAAATGAGACAGTCATAAAAAAAATCCTGAGCGCTGAAACGCCCAGGATCTTATCAAACAACTCGGTTATACACAACGATATTGGTAAACCTTATCTTCGTGATCTCTTTCTGCTTTTCCGGGCAGTTTTCTTTGCGCCTTTACGCGCTGATTTCTTCGCTCCTTTTTTCGCGGTCTTCTTCGCTCCTTTCTTCGGAACTTTAGCGCCTGCTTTTCTCGCTTCTGATAAACCAATAGCAATTGCCTGCTTGCGACTGGTCACTTTTCTTCCACTCCTGCCGCTCTTCAGCGTGCCTGCTTTTTTCTCGCGCATCACTTTCGCTACTTTCTTCTGCGCAGATTTTGAATATTTTGCCATAGCGTGTTCGTATTTTGATTTCTACTACTCGGGTAAAAATCCGTGCCCCAGAGTGGAAAATTGGAAGATTAGAAAATTGAAAAATTGGAAGATTGAAGGATCATTTTTTCCGTTGTCTATGTTTCCATTATTTATATGTAATCTTTTAATTTTGTAATCTTCTCAATCTTAAAAATCGCATGGCATTGAGGCGTTCGGGTACCGCAGATCTTCCTTTACATTACGGACATGTTCCGCGTTGGCTTGCTGAACGCATGGGTCGGCTTGGTCTTGCTATTACTGAAGCCATTATAGCGGAGTATGGTAAAGCAGAAGTGCTGCGAAGACTTAGTGATCCCTTTTGGTTTCAGAGTCTGGGTTGTGTGATGGGAATGGACTGGCACTCATCCGGTATTACTACCTCGGTGATGGGTGCGTTGAAGCGCGCTATAAATCCGCATGCAAAAGAACTCGGTATCTATATATGTGGTGGCAAAGGAAAAACTTCGCGTGAGACACCGGCTGAATTATTAAAGGTTGGTGAGTATACGGGGCTCGATGGCGACTTCCTCGCGCGTTGCAGCAAGCTAAGTGCAAAAGTAGATAACACTGCCGTTCAGGATGGCTTTCAATTATACCTTCATAATTTTATTGTAAGCAGCGAAGGACAGTGGGCTGTTGTACAACAAGGCATGAGTCCGGTGAGTACTACAGCGCGCAGGTATCACTGGCATTCAGCATCACTCACTTCGTTTGTTGAAGAGCCGCATGCATCGATCTGCGGAGAGAATCAGGGGAATATACTCAATATGGTTGCGCGTGAAGCTTCTCCTACGCGGTCAAGCCTGATGGAGATGGCGCATGAATCGCCTGAGCGCATGCTGAAAGAAATCCGTCAACTGGTAATGCCTTCGCATCATGAAGTGCAGGCGAAAGACGTTGACATCAAGCGACTGGGAAGTATACTCTGGCTTGCACATGAAAAACAACCCAAGGATTTTGAAGAGCTGTTGTTACTCGAAGGACTTGGTCCGCGTACGTTGCAATCTTTAACACTGGTGAGCGAAGTGATCTATGGAACGCCTTCACGTTTCAAAGACCCGGCTCGCTTCTCTTTTGCACACGGTGGTAAAGACGGACATCCATTCCCGGTACCGGTAAAGGTATATGATGAGACTATAGCAACGCTCAAGACTGCTGTTGAAAAAGCCAAGCTTGGTGAAAGTGATAAACAGCAGGCTATAAAAAGTCTGTCTGATCTTTCGATCCGTGCTGAAAAAGATTTCATTCCCAATACAAACCTTGATGCTGTGATCGCGAAAGAACGCGAGGAATCATGGAAGTACGATGGGCGGACTGTATTCGGCAAGGCAACACCACCTCCTAAAAAAAATCAGCAACTGAAACTCTTTTGAGGGATTTTTATCTTCCCTCCTTTCCTATATATATACTGTATCGCTAGTCTACTATTTCCATATTCTTTCTTGCCAGGGAAGCCACCGACTCATTTGGAAGAATATTGCTCATGATAACATTCGCTTTCACAGACGATCCGGCAGTTACATGATGCTTACCCTTTAGCAAAGCCTCATACCCGATGCGTGCTATATCGGCAGGATCAGCCAGGTTGTTCTGCGCAGTCCTGGTTTGTGCTGCATGCGCCTTCCTGAAAAAGTCGGTGCGCGTTGGGCCGGGTATAAGTGCTGTAACCGTTACACCGGTTCCCTCCAGTTCGTTGATAAGCGAATCAGTGAACGAAAGTATAAATGCTTTGGTAGCAGCATATACCGATAGCAATGGTGTAGGCTGATACGATGCCAGCGAAGCAAGTTGAAGAATGCGTCCGCGTTTCTGTTGCAGCATATCGCAGAGATATAGTTTGGTCAGGTGAATCATGGAAGATATATTTAGCTGAATGATGGACAGATCGCGTTCAACATTCGTTTCACAGAACAGACCATGTTCTGCTGCCCCGGCATTGTTGATCAGTATATTTACATCAATACCCCGCAACAAAGTCTGCTGGTATATATCGGCCGCTGCGTTCGCTGCCGACAAATCCGCTACGATAGATACAACTCTCGGTGAGCCCAATGCTCTAAACTGTTCAGTCACTTCATGCAGCGTTCTCTCAAATCTTGAAACTACCACCAGGTTATACTTATCGGCAGCAAATAATTTGGCAAGCTCATACCCGATACCACTGGTGGCTCCGGTAATCAGCACAGTGTCATAATCTCTCATACTGGTATTGGTTTAGCAAATGACATTTAACGATAACGATTCATCGTATCATGCAAAAAATCATTCCGCTGCATTGTTGAAACGCTCATGGCGTTCATACTTTTTGTGGAGTGTACACCCCACGACATGCACTATCGTGACATGTTCAGTATAAATTATCCCAAATGAAACTGTGTTCCGGCTGGCAGCAAAATTTAATTCACTGATCAAATAAATATTAAAGTTATGATCACACGAGATGGAGCTTATGTAAGTCTGTGGCAGGACATGCCGGTTTATGAAACACAACGTAAAGCATCGTCAACACTTATTTACGATGTAGTGATTGTGGGCGGTGGGATCACCGGTATATCTACCGGGTTGTTATTACAAAAAAGTGGATTGAACTGCCTGATATTGGAGGCGCATAATATAGGATTCGGAACAACCGGTGGTACAACGGCACACATCAATACGTTACTGGACACACCGTATACTACCATTTCAAAGAACTTTGGCAATGACAACGCAAAGATGGTAGCGCAGGCTGCGCGTGAAGCGGTAAACCTCATCAAGCGAAATATACAGGACTATAAAATTGATTGTGAATTTGAAGATGCTTCCGCTTTTCTTTTCTCACAGGATGACAAGCAATCCAAAGAACTCGATGATATAGCCAAGGCTTCAGAAGAAGCAGGACTTAAACTCGAACCTGTTTTTTCACTTCCCGTTCCTATACCGTTCGGTAAAGCGATACGCGTGGAAGAGCAGGCTAAATTTCATCCGCTGAAATATGTTTACGGACTCGCCAAACAGTTCGAAGCATTGGGCGGTACGATTGTCCAATACTGTCGTGTAACGCATGCGAATGAAGATGATGATCTTATCCAGATTGAATCAGACAGCGCATCTTTCAAAGCATTGAAATTAATATATGCAACTCATATACCACCTACTATAAATTTACTTCACTTGCGCTGCTCTCCATGGAGAAGCTATGCCATGGCAGTAAAATTAAAGAATGATGATTACCCGGAAGGACTTATCTATGATATGTATGATCCGTATCATTACTATCGCACGCAGGTAGTAGATGGAGAAAAGTACCTGATAGCCGGTGGCGAAGACCATAAGACCGGCCACGAACCGAATACAGAAAGATGTTTCCGCCAACTTGAAAGTCATTTGAGACGATATTATGAGATCGGCGAGATCGCGTATCAATGGTCGTCACAATACTTTGAGCCAACGGATGGGCTACCGTACATCGGTCATCTTCCCGGACACTCCAGCAATGTATATGTAGCTACGGGATTTGGCGGTAACGGTATGACCTATAGCAGTGTGGCGGCAATTGTACTGAGCGAGCTGATCACTAAAAATGAAAGTATATATGGCGATCTCTTCTCGCCTTCACGTATCAAGCCGATCGCTGGCTTTGCAGATTTCATTGAACACAATACAGATGTAGCCAAACAGTTTATTGGCAAATGGTTTACAACCGAAGAACTGGACAGTATAGCCGACCTGGCACAAGGTGAGGGCAAGGTTGTGAAATTCAACGGTGAAGTCATTGCGCTTTCCAAGGACAGTGACGGAAGTTTACACGCTGTGTCTCCGGCCTGTACGCACATGAAATGTAGTGTGGCCTGGAACCTTGCAGAGCAAACGTGGGATTGCCCTTGTCATGGCGCGCGATACTCTCCGGACGGAAAAGTATTTACGGGCCCTGCCAACCGCGACCTGGAACCGGTGGAACTTCGAACACTGTCGCAAAAAGAAAAGTAACACAACGTTATCCCTATGCGGTATACAAGACATGTATACCGCCGGGGTTTATATATACTCTGAACAATGCCGGAAGGACCATCGATTGTTATCCTGAAAGAAGCCGTTCAGGCGTTCAAAGGGAAGAAAGTTACCGAAGCCACTGGCAGCACGCGGAAGTTCGATGTCTCTCTGCTGACCGGAAAAAAGATCACCGATTTCAAAAGCTGGGGCAAACATTTTCTGATCTGCTTTCCGAAGTTTACCGTGCGGGTACATTTTTTACTCTTCGGCTCGTATCGGATCAACGAACAAAAAGATGCTATACCACGGCTGCATCTTCAATTTTCCAAAGGGGAATTAAATTTTTATGCATGCGCACTCGACCTGATCGAGAAACCGCTGGATGAGATTTACGATTGGACAGCCGATGTCATGAATGAGCATTGGGATGCGGATCAGGCCATGAAAAAACTAAAAGCGAGTCCGAAGATGCTCGCGTGCGATGCACTGCTCGATCAGACTATATTTGCGGGTTCCGGTAACATCATCAAGAATGAAGTGCTGTTCCGTATTCGCGTCCATCCGTTAAGCTATATCGGCAAGTTGCCCGCTGCCAAAAAGAAACAACTGGTACAAGAGGCCGTAAACTATAGCTTCGATTTCCTGGAATGGAAGAAAAAATTTGAATTAAAGAAACATTGGCTGGCGCATACGAAGCGCACCTGCCCGCGAGACCATATACCGCTAAAGAAAGAATACCTCGGCAAAACGAACCGGAGAACTTTCTTCTGTGACGTTTGTCAAAAACTATATGTATAATTCTATATACACATGAATATTATAACAGCGATAGCAGCCGGCATAGGCGGCACAGCCGTGATGACAGCATTTATATACCTGCTATCATACATCACAAAAAAGCGATTGAAAGTAGTAAAGATACTCGGCACCATGCTCACCTTCCAGACTACACCGGACAAACAAACTTCCGAACACAGTTCCGCGATCGTAGTTGGAATTATAGGTCACTACCTGGTGGGCATTATATTCTCGCTGATATACTACTGGCTTTGGACAAACGGAATCGGAAAACCTGATTTTATAACCTGTGCTATATATGGTTTCATCAGCGGCATTGTCGGCATTATTGTATGGCGCATCTTCTTCGCCATCCACCCCAACCCGCCAGCTGTACCGTTGAAAGATTATATAGTCTCCATACTCATTGGGCACATCTTCTTCGGTGCAGGCGTCTGGCTCACCCACCAACTCCTAACCTAAACACGTACACACCCAAAACGATAAACACGTAATCAGCCAAGTTTCTTCAGGCACTTCTCCATATCAATCCCCTTCATCAGCACACCTTTAAAAAGATCACCTTTCTTGTCCAATCGTTTCGGAAGTGTTTTCATGGTGAACTGTGCCGGGGATAATCCGTGCTTCACTTCTTTCCAATCCAGCGGTGTTGATATGGTAGCACCAGGTACCGGGCGCAAACTATATACGGCAGCCAATGTCTGGCCGCGTTTGTTTTGCAGATAGTCCAGGTATATTTTATTCCTGCGCTTGCTGAGGGAGCGTTCCATCGTGGTTGTATCCGGTAATTGCTCCAGCGTCAACGAAGCGATAATCTCCGCGAATGAGCGAGCCTGTTCGTAATCATACTTCGCTCCCAACGGTACGTATACATGCAGACCTGAAGCACCAGACGTTTTGCAATACGAAGCAGCACCGGCCTTATCCAATATACTTTTGATAACCTGAGCTGTGTCGATCACCTCCTCAAATGTACTTTTGTCCGAAGGGTCTATATCCATGATCAGGTAATCCGGATTGTCCAGATTCTTTGTGCGTGAATTCCACGGATTGATCTCAATGCACCCGAGGTTGTTGAGGTATAGCAAGGTTGCCTTGTTGTTGCAAACTATATAATCGATCTCTTTATCGGCACTTTCGGAATATAATTCTATGCTGTCCACCCAGTCCGGGGCCGCATCACCGGCATCTTTGTGAAAGAATCCTTTATCCTGTATACCGTTGGGATTTCGCTTTAACGACTGCGGGCGATCTTTCAGGTAAGGGATAATATATTTATGGATGCTGTTATAATATTCAATCACCGCTCCTTTTGTAATGCCTTCGTCTGGCCAGTATATTTTGTCCAGGTGCGTAAATTTTAATTCGTGTCCCTGCACTTTTACAACTTCACCGTCTTTATCCGGCTTGCTGTTCGTTTTTCGTTTGGCAACTTTTTTGGCCGCGGATTTTTTAGCTGCAGTCTTTTTCACAGTCTTCTTTTCTTTAGAGGCCGAAGGAATTTCAACATCGAGGTGATCTACTTCTTTTGCTTTCTTGTCGATACGCAATCCCATAAATACCGGGTGCCGTAAAATTCCTTCCTCCGTTACCTCGGTATATTTGATTGCACATACGTGTACCGGATCAACCCACGTTACCGGTGCATTGATCGGAACCTTCTTATCGAACGGTGATGTTTTGCGCACGGCCGGTTGAAGCGTGGTGTATACATCTTTCAATATCTTCTCGGTAAAGCCGGTGCCGGTATGTCCTATATATTTCAGTTTCCCTTTCTCATACATGCCGAGTACCAGCGCACCAAAATGTTTTCTGCTCCCGCGCGGCTCCGTATAGCCTGCTATAACAGTTTCCTGCGTATTGTGATTTTTTATTTTTAGCCAATCGTATGTTCTTCTTCCCACGGCATATTTACTGGAAGCACGCTTGGCAATGATACCTTCCAGTCCGAGCTTCACTGCGTTTTCAAAAAAAACTTTTCCGTCTGTGCCTACATGATCGGAATACTTCAGCACATTACTCTCCGGCAATACCTGTGCTGCAATCTTTTTCCGCTCAACCAGCGGAAGGTCAGTTATATCTTTTCCTTTATATCGCAGGCAATCGAAAACATAATATACCAATGGCAACGAACGGTTCTCGCTATAATGCTGCAGTTTCTGAAAACTCGGCCGGTCATTTTTATCGAGTACCACCACTTCACCATCCAGCACAACATCGTCTTTCAGTTTCTTCAATTCTTCTACCACAGCCGGATATAGCCTCGCGAATGACAAGCCATTTCGCGAATAGAACTTGATGTCCTTTTTATTTACTTCTGCTATAGCCCGGTAGCCATCCCACTTGATCTCGAAGATCCAGTCTTCATCGTTGAACGCGTGCTCACGGGTGTGTGCCATTGTAGGCGTGATATAGTCTTCCAGTTTTTCTTTTGCTGATCTTACCGAACGTGCTACGGGTATATCTGAAGAGACCATTTTTTTATTTTTTGTGGATTTACGTTTTGTCTTGGGTTGATGCTCGATATCATATTCATCAGTGGCATACTCATCGCGGTGTTTAATAAGCAGCCAGTTCTTACCATCACCATTCTTCATCTGCACGAGAGCAAAAGAACCCTTCAGTTTTTCACCGTATAGTATAAATTTCAGAGAGCCGCTCTTTAATTCATGCAGCATCTCTTTATCAGGATCAGATGCCTTTGTATTCTCCGGTTCATAGGTACCATGATCCCAGATTTCAACTGTGCCCGCTCCATAATTTCCTTCCGGGATTTCACCTTCAAAATTTCCATACGCCAGCGGGTGGTCCTCCACCATAACAGCAAGTCGCTTGTCAACCGGATTTAATGACGGACCCTTCGGTATAGCCCAGCTCTTCAGCACACCATTCATTTGTAAACGAAAATCATAGTGAAGTCGCGAAGCATCATGACGTTGCACGACAAACGTGAGTGCCGTTGATTTCTTCTTCGCTTTACCGGAAGGCTCCGGTGTATTTGTAAAGTTCCGCTTGCGGGTATATACCTGTAAACTCATCAGGATGCGCGTTTAAGACTCGCCTTGAGCTGCGACATCAGGTCTGTCGATTTACGATGCGTTACTTTCAGTTTCGGGAAGTCTGCTTTTTTACCGGTTGCTTTTGCCTTTATCAATTTACGCAATTCATCGGTATAGGTATCTTTGAACTTATCGATCTTGAAAGGACCGGTTAACTGATCGATCAGCGAAAGCGCCATCTTAAGCTCTGCAGCTTTTGGCTTACTCGCAGGTAACTTCAGTTCAGATGCATCGCGGATCTCTTCTGCAAAACGTATGCGGTTGAGCACAATTACTTTTTCACTGGCGCGCAGTACACAGAGATGTTCTTTACTTCTCAATACAAAACTTCCTACTGCAGCTTTTTCACTTTTCACCAACGCCTGGTGTAACAGACTATAGGCACGTGATCCTGAACGCTCAGGCTCCAGGTAATACGGTGTCTCATAATATACCGGGTCGATCTCATCCTCCTGCACAAAATCAGTTATCTCGATCATCTTGCTCTTCTTCGGACTGGCGCGCTCAAAGTCCTTATCGTCCAGCACAATATATTCGCCTTTATATTTATACCCCTTAACTATATTTGACCAGGTCACTTCTTTACCGGTCTCTTTGTTAACGCGCTGAAATTTTATATTCGCATGATCTTTCTTATCAAGCAGATCGAGATCCAGATCGCTTTGCTGCGTAGCACTGTATAATTTCACAGGTATATTTACCAGACCAAAACCAATTGCCCCTGTCCATATCGCTTTCATCTGAAACTGATTTTAATGATACATACTTTTCATGCTATACATCAATCGGCTGACCACGATCGCTGAATAGCCATTGCACACAGTGTTATAAATAATGTGCCAGCATAAAAAAAATACCCCCGCTCGGAGAGGACTTTCGTCCTGCTCCTGAGAGGGGGGATAATGGGAATGTTTGCTATGGAAATCTAAACGTATATAATCAGAAGAGTCTGATCTGCCCCGAGAGCAACTGTCGCATCTTGAAGTTGAATGTTTTCTTTGGAAGTTGTCGCTGCTTGATGCGCTTCCTGAAATTGATATACCGGTTCAACTGCTCTGCGTCTTTCACTTCATCACCAAGGTGAAACCAAACGGCAGTATCAGTAGCGTGCAACCAACAGGCGCGATTATTATCCAGCGCATTAAAAGTGCCGAAAGCTACTTTGTTATTTCGAATAAGACCGTGACGAAAGATATCAAAAGCGTGCAGACCGGTATCGTCCGGCTGTATCTGAAAAGTTGTATCCGATGAAGGCGAAGGTAAATGCACCTCGTCTTTCAAAAGAAAATCTTCGATGCGAATTATATTTCCTTTGGCGAGGCCTGGAGCATCAGCACCCGGACTGAAACTCGCAGAACCAATCTTAAAAGGAATATTAACCAAGCCAAATTCCAGAGTTCCTGTCCAAAGTGTATGCATACTTGAGAGGGTTGTAGCGAGGTATATACTAAAATTTCGTGCCTGCCCACAGGCAAAGCGTTTACGCACAATATTCACATTTTGCTGTGCGAGATGTAGAAAAGGATATCCATTCTTGTTGAGCTTTGAGCTACGAGTTGCGAGAAGACGGTTGCTGGCTTCAAGCTGCTGACTGCAGGACAAATGCAGGTTGCGAGCTTTTAGCTACGAGCCACTAGAAAAATGCACGTATGCACTCGCAACATATATAACTACTACAACACATCGTCTCATCTACAAAAATCAAACTAGCAGCCAGAAGCTAGAAGCCAGCAGCTATTTAAAACGATCTTCTTCGTGCCTCGAAACACAACATCACCCCCACAAGGTATAGTTTTTTCACTCAGCCATCGCTTCACTAAAACCAAAAAAACTATGGCGACAAAACTGATGGATAAGAAAGTTGCTGTGCTGGCAACGAATGGTTTTGAAGAATCTGAATTTACAGAACCTATCAAAGCTTTGAAGGAGGCAGGTGCGCAGGTGGATGTTGTTTCGCTGCAGAAAGGTAAAATCAAAGCCTGGGCTGAAAAAGACTGGGGCAAAGAATATGATGTTAACAAAACGGTGAGCGAAGTAAATGCACAAAACTATGATGCACTTGTACTGCCGGGTGGCGTATTGAACCCGGATCAGCTTCGTGTTAACAAAGACGCAGTAAATTTTGTAACAGAATTTTTGCAGGAGCATAAACCTATAGCCGCTATATGTCATGGGCCGTGGACGTTGATTGAGACAGGTCTCATGGAAGGACGTGAAGTAACATCCTACCCTTCCATCCGCACAGACCTCATCAATGCCGGTGCTAGCTGGGTTGACAAAGAAGTGGTGGTTGACAACGGTTTAGTTACCAGCAGGAGCCCAAAGGACCTTCCGGCATTCTGCAAAAAAATGGTGGAAGAAATCGCAGAGGGTGTACATCAGGAATAGCTGTGAGCTTTGAGTTTTGAGCTGCGAGACACGAAATATATAGGCTGCTGGCTTCAAGCTTCTGGCTACAGGAAAATGCACGAACAGATAACTTCTCCTGTAGCCAGAGGCCAGCAGCCAACTTCTCGCAGCTCAAAGCTGATAGCTCGCAGCTTCCTACAACGCTACCATTATAGCACGCTATATCACTCTATCATTGGCATGCTTTTTTTAAGTATACACAACAATATACCCTGTAGAAGTTATTCCGCATCATTATCAACGCTCGTGTAATTTTTTAAATAATTCTTTCTTTTAATTTCTACACACGTGTATTTGTGAATATTTCTCCAGTAAATTGTTATTTCAAAATTTTCTACCTCATGGGCAAAAAAACGAAGACAACACATTCATCTTCGAAGAATGGTGATGATGTTGCAGTAATTCCCCCGCCTGCTAAATCTGCAGGAAAAAAGAAAACGGTTCCTCTCTATACTATAAATGAAGATCAATACCAGCAATTCATGGGTATACTCGACAACCGTGAATTGCTTCGTGTATTGACAGAAGTACGCAATGGAAATTTCTCCGTGCGTATGCCGTTCGATCAGGTTGGCATCAGCGGTAAGATATGCGATACGCTGAACGATATCATTTCCATGAATGAAAAAATGATGCAGGAGTTTATGCGTGCCGGTAATACCATCGGTAAGCAAGGTAAACTTACGCAACGTATCGAGTTACCCAATGCAAAAGGTTCGTGGGCGAGTGGTGTAAGTTCATTGAATGTATTGATCTCTGACCTGGTGCACCCTACGATTGAAATTGCGCACGTAATCAGCTCGGTGGCGAAAGGAAATCTTTCGCAGGAGATGCCGCAGGAAATTGGTGGACACGTACTGCAGGGAGAATTTGCGCGCATCGCGAAAGAAGTAAACGACATGGTGAAGCAGTTGAATCTCTTCTCTATGGAGGTAACGCGTGTGGCACGTGAGGTGGGTTCCGAAGGTAAACTTGGTGGACAGGCGAAAGTAAAAGGTGTTGATGGTGTATGGAAAGATCTGACGGACTCGGTAAACCAGATGGCCGGTAA
>DJFR01000099.1:0-14069 GCA_002432545.1 Flammeovirgaceae bacterium UBA5867
GTAAATGCGCAGTTGTCGGAGGCGAAGGAGGTAATTGAAGAGCAGAATAAGTTACTCGAAGACAAGAATAAATATCTCGACAAGGAAGTAGAGTTGAAGACGGTTGATCTCGAGCGTGTGAATCAATCGCTGAAGCAGGTGAACGATGAACTCGATAACTTCATCTATAAAACATCGCATGATATACGCGGTCCGTTGGCGAGCTTGAAAGGTATGTGTAATGTGGCATTGATGGATGTGAAGGATCCCGTGGCACTCGATTACCTCAGTAAGCTTGATACTACCGCAGAGCGACTAAATACTATACTTACGCGACTGCTGATTATAAACCAGATCAACAACTCGAAACTTAGTGTAGCGCGAATTGATTTTGAAAACATCATCAATGATGTGTTGNNGATGCTACTATACTTTCCGATAAAGAATTGATCCGGATTGTATTGGAGAATCTCATTGACAATGCTATCAAGTTTTATAATGAATCGGATCGCGTTGATTCTTTTGTTGATATCCACGTTAATACGAATGGACAAGGGCAGGTGCGTGTACGTGTTATAGACAACGGTATTGGTATCAGCGAGGCAAATCCTGGTAAACTGTTCCGAATGTTCTTCCGCGCTTCAGAGCGGTCTGAGACGGGCGGTATTGGCCTATACATCGTTAAGACAGCAACGGCTAAACTCGGAGGCAGGGTAGGGCTTCTCACCACGCCTGAAGGTTATACTGAATTTTACGTGCTCTTCCCGACTACACCTCCTAAACAGGATGAAGACTCTGAAAAGCCTTCGATCTGATCGCTGAAGGAATTTTTTTACCTCCGTTTCTATTATCATCTTTGCACGCTCGTGCATTTTGAATCATGACAGACTTTAAACGATATACCATTACGGCTGCTCTGCCGTACGCCAACGGTCCGCTTCACATTGGCCATATTGCCGGTGCATATTTACCGGCCGATACATATGTTCGCTATCTCAGGCTTAGAGGCGAAGATGTAGTCTTTATCTGCGGCTCTGACGAGCACGGTGTAGCGATTACACTCGGTGCCCGCAAAGAAGGCGTACAGCCGAGAGCTTTTGTGGATAAATATCATGGGTTGATGAAGAAGGCCTTTGAAGATTTTGGTATCTCTTTCAATATTTACTCGCGCACTTCCAACCAGGTTCACTACGAAACTGCACAGGAGTTCTTTAAGAAAATTTATGATCAGGATCTTTTCATTGAAGAGACTTCTGATCAATACTTCGATGAGCAGGAAGGTATATTCCTGGCCGACCGCTATATCATCGGCACGTGTCCGAATTGTGGCAACACGAATGCGTATGGTGATCAGTGTGAGAAGTGTGGTACAAGTTTAAGCCCGAAGCAGCTTATCAACCCACGGTCTACTGTTTCCGGTAATACACCGGTATTGAAGCCAACGAAGCATTGGTATTTCCCGCTGGATAAATTTGAGAACTGGTTAAAGGAGTGGTTGATCGATGGTCATAAAGACTGGAAGACAAATGTTTTCGGGCAATGTAAATCATGGCTGGATCAGGGATTGCAACCGCGCTCGATCACGCGTGATCTTGATTGGGGAATTCCCGTGCCGCTACCGGATGCAAAAGGTAAAGTACTATACGTTTGGTTTGATGCTCCTATAGGCTATATATCCGCTACGAAAGAGTTGAAGCCAAACGATTGGGAGAAATACTGGAAAGATCCGGAGACGCGATTGATACACTTTATCGGTAAGGATAATATAGTATTCCACTGTATCATCTTCCCATCGATGCTGAAAGCGGCCGGTGACTATATACTTCCTGACAACGTTCCGGCTAACGAATTTTTAAATCTTGAAGGCGATAAACTTTCTACTTCGCGTAACCATGCAGTGTGGCTTCATGAGTATCTTCAGGATTTGCCGGGAAGAAGAGACGAACTGCGCTATGTATTAACATCTATATCTCCGGAGACAAAAGATGCTGACTTTACCTGGAAAGATTACCAGCAAAAAGTAAACAGCGAGATGGTAGCTATACTCGGTAATTTTGTAAACCGTGTAATGGTACTCGTATGGAAATATTTTGATGGCAAAGTTCCTTCTGAACATGAGCTGCCGGGTACGGATGACAGACGAAAAAGAGTTCTGTCATTATATACGCAGGCTCATACAGACCTGAACAAATCTGTAAAAGAAATGACGGATGCTTTGAAGAACTTCCGTTTCCGTGAAGCACAATTCCAGATGCTGAACCTGGCGCGTATAGGCAATAAGTTTTTGGCTGATACAGAACCGTGGAAGCTTGCCAAAGAAGACATGGAAGCTGTGGGATGTATACTGAACTATGCATTAACGGTTGTTGGAAATATAGCGTTGGCATGCGAGCCGTTCCTGCCGGATGGTGCAGCAAGTATCCGCAGACAATTGAACAGTGAGCTGGAAAAAAGTAAGAGTGATTTCTGGAAGAAGGAAGAGCTCGTACATATAGTTCTTCCTCAACATCAACTTGGTAAAGCAGAGCTCTTGTATAGAAATGTGGAGGATACCGAGATTGAAAAACAAGTGGAGCGATTGAAGAAACCTCAACAGGCCGCTGCCCCTGTTGCAACAACGGAGAATGCCGTAAAGCCTTTGAAACCGGAAATTGTATTTGATGACTTTTCTAAACTGGATATACGCGTTGGTACGGTAACATCTGCAGAGAAGATGGAGAAGTCTAACAAACTTTTGAAGCTGCGTGTAGACGATGGGTTGGGGGGGCGCACGATACTAAGTGGTATAGCATTACACTATACGCCTGAAGAAATGGTTGGCAAGCAGGTAACGTTCATTGCAAACCTGGCTCCGCGCAAGATGATGGGTATTGAATCGCAGGGAATGATTCTGATGGCGGAAGACAAAGACGGCAAACTGAAACTTGTTCAGCCTACCGATATAGTATCACCGGGATCTACAGTATCCTGATAAATAAAAAAAAAGGCATTCAGTAATTTATTGAATGCCTTTTTCTTCCCACGATACATCTCCGTTTTTCCGGGCGTGCACTTTCATGGTTACGACTACTTCATCCGCTCCGGCATCCAGGCAGATCTGTTGTGCTTCCTTGGCAACACGCATCAAGGTATCGTAGTCTCCCTGCATAACGGTTTCCATAGCACCTACTTTATAGGCAACCCCCGATTTGTCAATCACTTCAATAGCTTTGTCAATGATCGGGTAGGGATGTCCTTTTGATATCGGTACAATCTGTATAGCTATATGGACCTGATTCTTCATCGTGCTATATATTTATATCGTTATTTGTTAAAAACGTTCATGGTGCGTTCCGGACCAATGGTACAAAATGATAACACCATTTCGTTTGCCTTGTTAATTACTTCCGGCAACTTCTCGAACTCGGTCTTGTCAAAATTACTCAACACGAAATCTACCTGTTGGCCTTTACCAAAATCATTGCCTATACCGAAACGCAGTCGGGAGTAATCCTGGCCGCCCAATAATTGCTCTATATTTTTTAAACCGTTGTGTCCTGCCGAGCTGCCTTTGGTGCGCAGCCGCAGACTTCCAAACGGAAGTGCCAGATCATCCACCAGTACCAGCAGATTCTCTTTCGGTATCTTCAGATCCTGAAGCCAGTATGCTATAGCTTTACCGCTCAGATTCATATAGGTGGTAGGCTTGATCAAATGTATACTTCGACCTTTGAATTTAAACTCAGCCTTTTCCGCCAGCCTGTCCGTTGTGAAAATTACTTTCTGCTGGTCAGCGAGCTGATCGAGTATAAGAAATCCAATATTATGACGCGTCAGTTCATACTCTGCGCCAATGTTACCAAGTCCTGCAACTAAATACTTCATCGGGATAATAAATGATAAAAGAGATTCATTACCGGGTTCAAAGATTTCATTCGAAACGGTAATAAACAAAAAATCCTTCCTGTTGCCAGGAAGGATTCTGAAATATGATCAGGTATCAGATTACTTTTTACCTTCTTCTTTCTTAGGAGCCTCAGCTTTCTTGGCACCGGCAGCAGGAGCACCTTCAGCAGGAGCGGCAGCAGCCTCATCAGCAGCCATCTTAGCAGCGCGAGGAACTTCTACAGCTGCGATTGTAGCTTGCTTCGGATCGAGGAACTCAAGACCTTCCATCTTCATGTCGCCAATTTTAATAGCGTGGTGGAAATCGAGATCAGATACTTCGACATCGATATGATCTGGCATATCTTTCGGGAAGCCGTATACTTTCAAAGCAGCACGCTTGCGTACAAGTGTACCACCTTTAGCAACACCTTTTGCCTGACCAACCAAACGAACAGGAATGCTCATTTTGATTTTTCTGTCTTCAGAGATGCGCAGAAAATCCGCGTGAAGAATTACTTCACTTACCGGGTGGAACTGAACTTCCTGAATAATTGCCTGAGCTTCGACACCTTCAATGTTGATGTGAACGAAGTGTGCTTCGTTGGTATAAACCAGTTCGCGGAACAGAATCATCGGAGAGTAAAAATGAATTTGTTCATTTCCTCCGTACAGTACGCAGGGAACAAGACCCTCATCCCGTAACTTCTGGGAACCAGTCTTGCCGAGATTTGCTCTTTTATACCCTATAATCTCAACAGTCTTCATAGTATATAATTGTTTAATTAAAAGTTTCTGAATTAAAGTTTAATGAATAATGAACTGATCGATTCGTTATCGTGAATCTTACGGATCGCTTTGGCGAACAGCGTAGAAACCGAAAGCACTTTGATCTTCGGGCTCTCTTTCTTCAAAGGAATCGTATCCGAGATCACGATCTCTTCCAATACCGAGTTATCAATATTTTCGTATGCTTTACCGGAGAGAACACCGTGTGTACAAACTGCGCGAACAGATTTAGCACCTTTCTCTTTCAGAAGAGCGGCAGCCTTGCAAATTGTTCCGGCAGTATCCACCAGGTCATCTACCAGTATAACATCTTTACCATCCACTTCTCCGATCAGTCGCATAGAGTCAACCTTGTTTGCTTCTTTTCTGTGCTTATCGCATACAGCAAGTTCAGCATCGAAGAATTTAGCAAAGGCTCTGGCTCGCTTTATACCACCTACGTCCGGAGATGCAAACATGATATCCGAAAGACCTAATGATTTAAGATAGGGAACGAAGATATAGGAGCCATCGAGGTGATCGACCGGTATATCAAAGAAACCCTGGATCTGATCAGCATGTAAATCACACGCCATGATACGCGTAGCTCCTGCAGCGGAAATCAGATTAGCATGAAGTTTCGCAGCGATAGCAACACGTGGTTTATCTTTTCTGTCCTGACGTGCATAACCAAAATATGGAATCACAACGTTAACGCTGGACGCACTGGCACGTTTGGCCGCATCCACCATTAGTAGTAATTCCATTAAGTTATCAGAAGGAGGGAAGGTCGATTGAATGAGGAACACTTCATGACCGCGAACAGATTCAGTAATATAGGGCGACATTTCGCCATCGCTGAACTGTTGATAATTTACTTCGCCTAAGCGCTCTCCATAAGCGTTGGCGATTTTCTCAGCCAGGTAGGTTGTAGCTCTTCCGCTAAAGATTTTAACTGCCATGGTAGTGCCGTTAGTCGTTATCAGTTAAGTGTTATCCTGTTGCTGATCTGTTAAACAAATTCATGGATAACGTTTAACAACAAAGAATCCCGCTTACGCGGGATTCTTAATTTTGGTTGTCCGACCAGGGCTCGAACCTGGACTTTCCTGAATCAAAATCAGGCGTGTTGCCAGTTACACCATCGGACAATATTGTTTCTGAACCGTCAATTCGATGTCAGACCCATGAATTTGGGATTGCAAAGGTAGAATTATTTTTCAGAAATGTTAATGTCGGCCAAAAAAATTACAAATCATTTTCTTGGGAAACTGTAGTGCCGCTTTCCATGAAACCTTCGGCCCAGAATCTATATTTATCAAGGATGGATATAACAGCATTTCGTAAATGTCTGCTGTTGTTAAAGTCGATGGTTCCATACATGGTTGTAGCGTAACCTTGCCAGATCGATCGGTTCTGGCGTCTGTCATAAAACTGGATGAGAAGTGTACCAGTCTTCAGATTAAATTTCTGCGCATCGTATTCAATGTTATCGTTCTGAGTCTTTACCCACTCTTCAATAGCCGGTTGGTTATAGCCATTGAAGCGAAGACTATCATTAAACATTTTGAATCCGATAATGAGATGTGGCTTACTCGTAGATTGTCGGTAACCAAGAAATTTCATGCGGGCAATAATCGATTTCTCGATAATGTTATTCGTCATGCTGGAGTCTGCTGGTCCGGCAGGCTTCATGATGTCGAATGTTCTATACTTCTTGAAATTACCTTTATAGCTATAGTCGTATTCGACAGGTAATTCTTTGTATCCAAGGCACGATGTGAGAAGTGCCAAAATCACGAGAGGGACTGCGATCGTCTTCATATGCCGGCATGTTATTCTGTGAATATAAGGTTATTGATTCATCAGAACAACAGCCGACCGAAACCTTTATCAGGATTTAATTTTTTTGATCCATTCCCGTGCGTTCACGAAAGCTTCAATCCACGGAGACACTACGTCTTGCTTGCGATCGGATGGGTAAAAGCCCCAGTTCCAAGGGAAAAGAGAGCGTTCAATGTGTGGCATGATAGCAAGGTGGCGTCCGTCTTTCGAGCAAAGCGCAGCAACTGAAAAATCAGAATCATTCGGGTTGCCAGGATACTCCGGATGTGAGTACTCTGCAGCAATAGCAAACGTACCTTTATCAGCCGGTAAACGGAAGCGTCCTTCACCGTGTGCTACCCATACACCCAATCTTGCTCCCGCAAAACTGTTAAGCATAACAGAGTTGTTCTGTGGTATAGTAACGTTCACAAAGATCGATTCAAATTTACCCGAACCGTTATGATGCATGCGCGGATGTTCTTCGCCCATCTCCGGATATAGCAAGCCCAACTCCATCACAAGTTGACAACCGTTACAAACACCAAGACTTAATGTATCTTTTCGTTTGTAAAAATTATCGAGCGCCTGTTTTGCTTTCGGATTATAGAGGAATGCACCAGCCCATCCTTTTGCTGAGCCCAGTACATCGGAGTTGGAGAAACCTCCTACAAATACAATGAGGTTTACGTCCGACAGATCTTCGCGACCGGAAATCAGGTCGGTCATGTGTATATCTTTAACATCGAAGCCTGCCAGATATAGCGAGTAAGCCATCTCACGATCGCCATTAACACCTTTCTCGCGCATGATCGCTGCTTTCAAGCCCGTAGGTTTTCTGCGCTTCGAATCGATGCCATACGTTTTAAATGTACCATCGAACTTCGGTTGGAAATTATAGTGTAATACGTGCTTCTTGTAATGAGTATACCGGCTCTCAGCATGTTTCGCAGGACGCTGCTTGCTATCGAGGAGGTAAGACGTTTTATACCATACATCGCGAAGTTCGTCAATGGCAAATTTCAGCAGGTTGTTCTGGTGGTTGATTGTCAGTGTACGCTCATCACTTACATGACCGAGTATATGGTAACGAATTCCGTTTTCTTTCAGAACAGCCGTTGCTTTTGCTTCATCGGCTGCTTGTATTACTACACCCGGATTTTCAGCGAACAATACTTTAATTATATCGGCATCGATGGAAGCTATATTTAGCGTTAAGCCAACACCGGGTTGAGCAAAACACATTTCAAGCAATGCTGTGATCAATCCTCCTTCTGATATATCATGACCGGCATGAATGAGGTTTTGCCTGATAAGTTGCTGAACACTTTCGAAAGCTTTAGCAAAGTAATTTTCATTCTGCACAGTAGGCACATCGTTGCCCAGCAGGTTTAATATTTGTGCAAAGCTGCTGCCTCCGAGTTTACGCTCATCACTGGAGAAATCGATGAGTATAATTTTCGAACCTTCTATTTTCTCAAGAACCGGAGAAACTGTTTTCGTGATGTCATTTACTTCTGCTCCGGCAGATATAATTACTGTACCTGGAGAATATACTACTTCGCCATTCGGATATTTCTGCGTCATGGAAAGTGAATCTTTACCGGTAGGTATATTTATACCGAGCTTGATAGCGAAATCGCTTACTGCTTCAACAGCCTGGTATAGTCTTGCGTTTTCACCTTCCTGTTTGGCAGGCCACATCCAGTTAGCACTCAGCGATACACCTTTCAATCCGTGTGTAAGCGGAGCCCAAACTATATTGGTGAGTGATTCAGCAATAGCTAGTTTACTTCCGGCTACAGGATCAACCAGTGCTGCGCCCGGTGCATGACCGATAGATGTAGCGACACCCTGGTTGCTGATATAGTCAAGCGCCATAACACCAACGTTATTCAAGGGCAACTGTATAGGACCACACGTTTGTTGAGTGGCAACTTTACCAGTTACAGACCGGTCAACTTTATTCGTAAGCCAGTCTTTACAGGCAACCGCTTCGAGTTGAAGAACCTGGTGCAGGTATTCGTTGATCTTCGTAGCATCGTATTGAAGCGGCTTGAAGTTGCTCGCCTGTGTCTTATCGGTCAGTATAGTCTTTGGTGACGAGCCGAGTAAATGTTTTACTTCAAAGTCGATCGGCTTTTGCGGCTGACTATCTTTTTTGAAGAGTAATTTATTATCGCCAGTAGCTTCACCAATTACATACATCGGGGCGCGCTCACGTTCGGAAACGCGTTTCAGTAACTCTATATCTTTTTGTTTAATCGCGAGGCCCATACGTTCCTGCGATTCATTGCTGATAATTTCTTTGTCTGATAACGTAGGATCACCGATCGGAAGTTTATCAACTTGTATTGTACCTCCAGTCTCTTCCAGTAATTCTGATAAACAGTTGAAGTGTCCACCGGCACCGTGATCGTGAATGGAAACGATCGGATTTATACCCGACTCTACCATTGCGCGAATGGCATTCATCACACGTTTCTGCATTTCAGGATTCGAACGCTGAATCGCGTTAAGCTCAATGGCATTTCCATACTCACCGGTCGCTACCGATGATACAGCACTACCACCCATACCAATGCGATAGTTATCGCCACCGAGCAATACAATTTTATCACCGGCTTCAAGATGTTCTTTCTTGCTGTCTTTTTCTTTTCCGAATCCGATACCACCGGCAAGCATGATCACTTTATCGAAACCATACTTCTTGTTATTCTCAATATGCTCGAACGTAAGTACACTTCCGGCAATAACAGGTTGTCCGAATTTGTTACCGAAGTCAGAAGCACCATCCGATGCCTTGATCAGAATTTCTTCCGGTGACTGATATAGCCATTTACGCGCTTCGAATTTTTTCTCCCAGGGTCTTCCGTTTTCAAGACGCGGGTAAGAGGTAATATATACTGCAGTACCTGCCAGCGGCAAAGCACCTTTACCACCTGCGAGACGATCGCGTATCTCACCACCCGAACCAGTAGCCGCACCGTTGAAAGGTTCAACCGTAGTTGGGAAGTTGTGTGTTTCTGCCTTTAGCGAAATTACCGAAGCTATATCTTCAATGGTAAAGAAGTCAGCTATATCCTGGCGTGCAGGAGCAAACTGTTCGATCACCGGGCCTTTGATAAAAGCCACGTTGTCTTTATAAGCAGATACTATATAATTCGGATTCTCTTTTGAAGTCTTTTTGATCAGTTGAAAAAGTGTTGACTCTTTTTCCTGACCATCAATAATAAATGTACCGTTGAAGATCTTGTGGCGGCAGTGTTCGGAGTTAACCTGCGAGAAGCCGAATACTTCACTGTCCGTTAATTTACGTCCGAGTTGCTTGCTTACGTTCTCAAGGTATTCGATCTCAACTTTGCTCAGAGCTAGTCCTTCCTTTTCGTTGTAAGCAGCGATGTCATCAATCGAGAGGATCGGTTCCGGAGTATGATGAATCGTGAACAAGTCCTGATCCAGCGATTTGTAAAGTACCTGCAGCATCTTGTCGTACTTCGCTGACTCATTGTCTACAGCAAAGAATTCTTCAATGCGCTCAATACCGCTGATGCCCATGGTTTGTGTAATTTCTACGGCATTGGTACTCCAGGGAGTAATCATTTCTTTTCGAGGGCCGATGAAATTTCCGGTTAACGTTTTTTCAGAAAGCGGCTCAGCTTTGCTAAAAAGCCAGATAAGTTTCTGAATGTCTGAATTTTGCAAAGGCTGTACCGTGCCAACCGCATATATCGTGTTGGCTTTCGAACGAAAGAATAAAATCATTGGATTAGACTCGGATTTGAGCCTGCAAAAATACAAGCATTTTGCAGGAATGGGAGTGTTTTCTGTAAATATTGTCTTGATGTTTTTTTAACACTCAGATCAGGTTGGCAAGTTCCGGATGCGACAGGAAGTTATGGCCGGCTTCGATCACGATAACATGAGGCTCATCAAGTTGTTTTACAAAATCGTTCATGCTTTCAGGTGTTATCACTTTATCGTACCTGCCGACTATGATGGTAACTGGTATATGATGCTGATTGATGCGTGATGCCAACACACTCAGCTCGAATCTGAGTTTTCGAAATACAACCCAGGAGTAATAAACCCGTTGTCGTTTTTGGGTGGTGTTCATCTGGTGTTCAGCAAAACGAAGCACACCTTTATCAACAACTCCGATTCGGTTTAAGGTTTTGCTGATCGAATGAAATCTGTCGGGATGATTAATCATACTTTTGAATAACTTTCGCAGTATGATCGGATACGTAGCGAGATTATACCAGAAGCTGGTTTTAATGCCGTCCGGTGCCAACAGAAAAACTTTATGAATCCGGTCTGCGTAAGCTTCCAGTGTGGCCAATACAAATTTTCCGCCCATGCTATAGCCCAGCAATGAAAAGGAATCAATTTGATTTTCGAGAAGAAACAGTTGAAGTATAGCGCTCCACTCTTTTTTCTCTAAAGGTTGTTCATCATGTGCCCACTTGCTTTTGCCATGAAAGTACAGATCGAATATATAGCAGGTATAACGATGCGAGAGTGATCGTGCAAGCGGAGTGAATGCCGTGTTATCCTGACCGAAGCCGTGAAATAGCAGCAGTACTTCTTTTCCGTTACCCAGTTTAGTGTAGAATAGTTCCGGTGTTCGTTCAGTCATGGCTGTGCAGGCCGACAAATTAAAATATCTTACCGACTGGTGGCTGCTGTTCGCCTACTATTTTTCGATTAACCTAAAATAAATAGATACATAGCATCGTCTTTCAGGCTAACAAAAGCAATGTGAAGGCGATGGAACTGGCCATGCAAATTAAAGAACAGACATTTCTAAAGGAGAAAGACAGGTTACTGAGCTTTATCCGCAACCGTGTGTCTACTGTTGAAGAGGCTGAGGATATTCTTCAGGATGTCTTCTATCAGTTCGTGGCCGGCTATGAAACCATCGAGTCGATCGATCGCGTTACATCCTGGTTATTTTCGGTGGCCCGTAACAAGATCATCGATCGCTATCGCAGAGAAGCTGCCCGTCCACAGCGCGCAGACTTTGGGTTAGCAGCAGGATTGGAGGAAGATGCTCCGATCACACTCCAGGAAATTTTACCCGACCTGGGTAACACTCCGGAAGATTCATATCTGCGCGAGGCGATCTGGGAAGCCATCATGGAAGCACTCGATGAGCTGCCTCCCGAACAACGTGAGATCTTTATCCTCAATGAAATAGAAGAACGCAGCTTTCGCGATATAGCCGAAGAGACCGGTGTCTCCATCAATACTTTGCTTTCCAGAAAGCGATATGCTATTCTCGCGCTTCGAAAAAAATTGCAACGATTATATAATGATATATAGGCCAACAACAGAGTTATGAGAAAAGTAGATTTTGCAAAATGTGCGGTGTTGGGGTTACTGGCTATTACGTTACTCGGGCTTGTAACCATGTTATTATGGAACTGGTTAATACCAGATCTGTTCAATGGTCCTGTTATCACATATTGGCAGGCACTTGGTCTGTTGGCCTTAAGCAAGATATTGTTCTGGGGATGGAGCGGTAAACGTCATCTGCAAGCACCCGGAGCTACACCTTACTGGAAACATCGTTTCTATGAAAAATTCTCCAACATGCCGGCAGAGCAGCGTGAGGAATTCAAGAGGAGAATGAAGGAAAAATGGTGCAGCTTCGAGAAGAGCACTTCGGCACAGAAATCAGACACTTCGCGCGACTGATTGACTGTTTCGGAAAAATACATCAGGAAAAAATCACAAAAAACTCAACCTACAAGCTTTTTAGGCCGTTGAAGGAAACGTTGGAAACTTTTAAAATGTAAAAAGTTTCCATAGTTTTGCAACCCTATGGAAGATTCAAGCACACGTGAAAAGATTTTAAAAGGGGCAGAAGGCCTCTTTACAAAATATGGTGTACGAAGCATTTCGATGGACGATATCGCCCGGCATTTGTCAGTATCCAAGAAAACGCTATATCAGCATTTCACGGACAAGGAAGATATCGTGACACTGGTTTTCGAATCGGTATTGAGCGAGAGCCGGAAAGAGTTTGAGGCAATCCATAAAACAGCGGAGAATGCCATAGACGAGCTCGCTAAACTTTCCGTATGCCTGAAGAAGAACGTTGATGAAATAAACCCTTCGCTTTTGTTCGATCTGCAAAAGTACTATCCAAAAGCTTGGGCGGTGTGGCTGGAGTTTAAACGCATGTGTATTTACGACTCTATAAAAAGGAATCTCGATCAGGGTATAGCAGAAGGATTTTACAGACCTGAGATCAATACCGAAATACTCAGTATTGTACGAATGGCTTTGATCGAAACTGCTTTTGATGATAAAACTTTTTCGCACGACAAGTTTAAGATGACCGAAGTACAGATGCAGATATTCGAGCATTTTGTATACGGTATAGTAACGGAGAAAGGAAGGAAGCAATACCTGCGATGTAAAGAGAAGAACACACCGGAAACGGTAACACGATAACAGAACTGTAACACGATAATTAACCCCAATATGAAACGCTTTTATCAAATCCTTTTACTTTGTTTGATTGTGCCGCCGGGAGCATTTGCCCAGCAAGCGGACACGGCATCCTATACGTTGGATCAATGCATCAAGTATGCATTGGAGAATACGGTAGATGTTAAGAACGCACGCGTTGATGCACAGATATCAGAAGCCAGAGTAAAAGAGACCTTCGGTATAGGTTTACCACAGGTAAGTGGTGATGTTAGCCTTCAACACAACCAGAAATTGCCACGCTTCTTTTCGACCTACGCTACTGCACAAGGTTTTGCAGGACAAGATGAAAACGGTAATCCGTTGTTAGATATACCAGGACTGCAACCAAATGATGTTGTAGCATCACCAAATTTTTTTCAGTTACCAAGCAGCGGTAATGCAAGTATCACCATCAATCAATTACTTTTTAGCAGTACATACCTGGTGGGGCTGAAAGCAGCGGGCACATATAAAGAACTTGCCTATAAAACAGAGCAGCAAACACAGATACAAGTTGTTGAAAACGTAACAAAGGCATACTATGCTGTGCTGGTTAATAATGAACGCATTAATCTTTTCGATAATAATATAGCACGTGTCGATTCACTGTTGAGGAGCACAACTGCTATGAATAAAAATGGTTTTGCAGAAGAGATCGATGTTGATCGTATCAAGGTAACACTGAACAACCTGAAATCAGAGAGACTAAAGTTTATTAACCTTCAGAACCTGAGCATTACGCTATTGAAATTCCAAATGAATTACCCGATGGATCAACCTTTAGCTGTAGAAGGTACATTGGATAATTTTCAGGTTAGTGAAAATATAGCTGCTGAATATGAGCAAGGCTTTGATCCTCAAAACAGAATTGAGTATAAAGTGTTAACCACACAACGTGAATTGCAGAAGCTTGACATCAAGAATAAATATTCAAACTCGTTGCCAAGTTTATCAGGCTTTGCAAACCTGGGCTATACAACGCAATCACCAAATGTGAGCGGTCTGTTCAAAACCAATACGGAGATGGAAGAAACATCACAGATCGGTCCGGATAAATGGTACTCATTCTCATCATTCGGTGTATCATTGAAAATACCGTTGTTCAGTGGTCTCCAAAGAAACTATCAGGTGCAGCAAGCCAAACTTTCTTTATT
>DJFR01000099.1:14109-18161 GCA_002432545.1 Flammeovirgaceae bacterium UBA5867
AACATGGAGCTTGCTGAAAAAGTAGCGCGTGTTACCAAGATCAAATATGAACAGGGTGTAGGATCGAACATTGAAGTAACGGATGCCGAGAGCAGCTTGCGCGAAGCACAGGTAAATTACTACAATGCACTATACGATGCGATCATCGCGAAAGTAGATCTTGATAAAGCATACGCGAAGATCGATCCTAGTCAGTATGTATCAACACCGCCGAGCAAATAAGCATTAACCCCAAATGAAAAATAACTACTTTATGAAATCCACGATATACACCCGATTATCTGTTATAGCAATCGCAGGCGTACTGGCTGCATGTAGTGCTGCTACACCTGACGACAAGAAAGCACAACTTGAAAAACTGAAGAAGCAGGAGCAGGAAATTACCAAGCAGATTCAGCAACTGGAAAGCGAGATTGCCAAAACCAATCCCGATTCAACCGCTACGGTTAAATCGAAAGAAGTATCAATTACTGAACTCGCACCGCGTAAATTTGATCACTATGTGCAAACACAAGGCAGTGTAGATGCAGAAGATAACATCCTGGTAAGTGCTAAATCTCCGGGCGTTGTTACATCGGTATATGTGAAAGAAGGTCAGCAGGTATCCAAAGGACAAGTGCTGGCTCAAATCGATAACTCAGTAATCATTCGCAGCATCGAAGCACAAAAGGCTCAGCTTGAATTAGCAAAAACTGTATTCGAGCGTCAGAAAAATCTGTGGGATCAGAAGATCGGTACAGAAGTACAATACCTGCAGGCAAAAACAAATAAAGAAAGCCTGGAGAAACAACTTGAATCACTCAATGAACAGAACGATATGACGCGCATCAAAGCGCCCATCAGCGGTACTGTTGATGATGTATCCATCAAAATAGGAGAGAACATCGCACCGGGTATGCCTGCAGTTCGCGTAGTAAATACATCAGACCTGAAGCTGATAGCGAACGTATCAGAAGCGTATGTTACCAACATCAAAAAAGGTAACTCCGCTGTTATCAGTATACCTGAACTGAAAAAAGAGATCTCGGCAAAAGTAACATTTGTCGGAAAGACAATTGATCCGCTGTCGCGTACATTCCCGGTAGAGATAAAGTTGCCATCCGATGGAGACCTTCGCCCGAACATGACAGGTGTTCTGAAAGTAATTTTCCATTCAGAGCCATCTACCCTTGTAGTGCCGGTTAACGTAGTGCAGGAGCTTAACAAAGAGAAGATCGTATTCATAGCAGAGACGGATGGTAAGAGAACCGTAGCGCGTAAAAAAGTAGTAACCGTAGAAGGTGTATACGATAACCTTGCACAGATAAAAGGATTGAAGGCTGGTGACAAAGTCATAACCTTCGGCTACCAGGGTCTTAATGATGGCCAGGTAATTAAAATATAGTTTAAAAGATATGTCTGGACTATTGTAACAGATAGCCCGCTATATATCATTACCCACTACTAACATTCAAGTTTATGCATGATGTAGAAAAGGAATTTAAACCCACCAGTTGGTCGATCGATAATAAGATAGCTATATACGTAGCCACCATTATCATCTGCCTTGCCGGTATAATGACATACAACAGTCTGCCGAAGGAAAACTTTCCGGAGGTAGTGTTTCCGCAGATATATGTATCCACTATATATCCGGGCGCACCGGAAGATATTGAGAACCTGATCTCCAAACAAATTGAGAAACAGGTAAAATCAATTGCCGGTGTTAAGAAAATTACCAGTAACTCGTTTCAGAACTTCTCTAACGTTATTATCGAATTTCAAACTGATGTAGAAGTAAAAGAAGCGAAGCGCGAGGTTCAGGAAGCGGTTGATAAAGCGAAGAAAGATTTGCCAACCGATCTCGATGACGATCCGCAGGTTGTAGATGTAGATATATCTGAAGTTCCTATCATGAACATCAACCTCTCCGGTGACTATGATCTTCAAACCCTGAAGAAATATGCCGAGCAGATGCAGGATCGTATCGAGTCACTAAAAGAAATACGCAGAGTAGATATAGTAGGAGCACTTGATCGCGAGATCCAGGTGAATGTTGATCTGTATAAATCAGCATTGGCCGGTGTTAGTCTCGATGATATTTCAACCGCTATCAAATATGAAAACGTGATCATCGCAGGTGGTCAGTTGTCAGTAGATGGAATGAAACGTTCCATGAGTGTGAACGGTGAATTTATTTCTGCAGAGCAGCTCGGTGGTATAGTAATTGGCGGTACAAAAGGTGGCAAAGTATATCTCCGCGATGTAGCGCAGGTAATCGATACACACAAAGAGCAGGAGAGCTTCGCGAGATTGGATGAGAAGAACGTAGTTACACTCAACGTTGTAAAACGTGGAGGTGAAAACCTGATTGATGCATCAGACCAGATCAATGAAATTGTAAAAGAATATGAAAGTGGTATTCTTCCGGCTGGTTTGAAAATTACCATCACAGCCGATCAGTCTGATAATACGCGTATGACGCTGCACGATCTGATCAACACGATCATCATTGGTTTCGTACTGGTAACTATAATTCTCATGTTCTTCATGGGTGCTACCAACGCGATCTTCGTAGGTCTGTCGGTGCCGCTGTCAAGCTTTATAGCGTTCCTTACATTCCCTACACTCGGCTTTACGCTTAACATGATGACGCTGTTCTCATTCCTGTTAGCGTTAGGTATCGTGGTGGATGATGCGATTGTGGTTATTGAAAATACACACCGTGTATTCGATAATGGTAAAGTGCCGATTCGTAAAGCAGCAAAGATTGCAGCAGGTGAAGTATTCATGCCGGTATTATCCGGTACATTGGTGGTGCTTGCGCCATTCGTGCCACTGGCTTTCTGGCCGGGCGTTATTGGTAAATTTATGTTCTACCTCCCGGTAACCTTGATTGTAGCGTTGCTTGCATCACTCGTTGTTGCCTATATCATGAACCCTGTATTTGCTGCAGACTTCATGAAGCCGCACGATCACGATCATGAAAACAAGACTAAACTTACCAAAGGCTTCAAAGTATCTACAGTAGTTTTCCTGGCTATAGCGTTGCTGTTCTATATAACAGGATCATACGGTATGGGTAACTTTACCATCTTTATATACCTGCTATATGCATTGCATCACTTCGTACTGGAGCGCGTTATCTCTGCTTTCCAGACAAGAGCATGGCCATCGGTACAGAATGGTTATCAGAAATGGATCACCTGGTGTTTACAGGGTTGGAGACCATGGGGTGTAATTGCAAGCGTTGTGCTGCTGTTTATTTTCTCCATTGTGTTTACCGGTATACGTAAACCTCCGGTAGTATTCTTCCCGCAAGGCGATCCTAACTTTATATTTACCTATGTGCGCATGCCGATCGGTACAGACCAAACGGTTACCGATTCCATTACCAACATTGTAGAAGATAAGATCATTAAAGTGATTGGTAAGGATACAACAATGGTGGAGTCTATCATATCAAACGTATCAATCGGTGCTGCTGAAGATCCGTTTGCAGGTGCACAGTCTCAGCCACACCTCGGAAAAGTTACCGTAGCCTTTGTAGATTTTGCAAAGCGCGATGGACGCTCATCGAAAGATTATCTTGGTAAAATTCGCGAAGCTGTTAAAGGTATAAAAGGCGCTGAAGTATCAGTTGACCAGGAACAGGGTGGACCGCCAACCGGTAAACCTATTAACATCGAGATTGCTGCCGATAACTTTGATCTGCTTGTATCTACAGGCGATCGTGTAAAGCGTTACCTCGACTCGCTGCAGGTACCGGGTGTTGAAGAATTGAAATCCGATTTCCAGAGTGATAAACCAGAGATCGTGATCAAGATCGATCGCGAAAAAGCAAACCGTGAAGGTATATCTACTGGTCAGATCGGTGGTATTCTGAACACCGCTATATATGGTGAAGAAGTATCCCGATTCCGTGATGAGAATGATGACTACCCGATCGAGCTTCGTATCAAAGAAGACCAGCGTAATGATATCAACACATTGATGAACCTTCCGGTAACATATCGTGATATGGCTTCCGGTGGAGCGGTTCGCCAGGTGCCATTGTCTTCGTTTGCTTCTAT
>DJFR01000099.1:18191-26126 GCA_002432545.1 Flammeovirgaceae bacterium UBA5867
ATACAAAATCGTCTCAAGGCAGTTTCAATTCCGGATGAAGTAACGGTAAAGATGACCGGTGCACAGGAAGATCAGGCAGAGACATCAAACTTCTTAGGTGTTGCCGGATTGGTAGCCCTCGGGTTGATTTTCATGATCCTGGTTATTCAGTTCAACTCGGTAGGTAAGCCACTCATCATTCTCACAGAAATTCTTTTCAGTGTGATTGGTGTATTGCTCGGTTTCTCTTTATTCCGAATGGAGATCTCCATCGTAATGTCGGGTGTAGGTATCATGGCGCTGGCCGGTATCGTTGTGCGTAACGGTATATTGCTGGTGGAATTTACCGACCTGCTCATATCACAAGGTGTAGAACTGAAAGATGCCGTTATTGAAGCTGCAAGAACACGTATGACACCTGTGTTGCTTACCGCGATGGCGGCAACATTAGGACTTATACCACTAGCCGTAGGGTTGAATATAGATTTCGTTACGTTGTTCACAGAGTTTAACCCGCATATATTCTTCGGTGGTGATAACGTTGCATTCTGGGGACCTCTTTCCTGGACAATGATCTTCGGTTTGATCTTCGGTACATTCCTCACCTTGTTCCTCGTGCCGGTAATGTATCTCATTATGGCCAGATTCAGAGCGCGTGTATACAAAACGAAGAAAGCAGAAGAGCATGGCGATGCAAAAGAAGGTGCCATTGCTGCTATATAGATATACAGGAGGGCTTAATCGTTAACTGCATAGGTAACAGGTTCGGTTTGATTTTATAGGGTGCAGTTAACGATTAACTTTCCGTAAGCGCGGAAACTAAAAATGACAGAAAGTCGTCTTTACACAGAGACGACTTTTTTCTTTTATGAAACCTCGTATGATGACTTTGATTTTCTTCACGTTACTTTTCCTGGTAATAGATTATTATGTTTTTCAGGCTGTAAAAACGATTAGTGATGATTGGACTCCGCTCTGGAGAAATATAGCGCGCACGGCCTTTTGGGTTCCGACTGTATTAAGTTTTGCTGCCTTGTTCTGGTGGACGTTCGGTGATCCGTACGGTGTAAGTGCGGCTACACGAAACTGGATTCTCACCGGTTTGGTGGCAACCTATTTCTCGAAAATATTCGCTGTTGTTTTTCTGTTCATTGATGACCTATATCGTGGAATAAAGTGGGTTGTGAGTTTCTTTTACCAGAGCCCTTCCGGAGATTTACCGGGTGAAGCCATTACCCGCTCTGAATTTTTATCGAAGACAGCGCTGGTCGCAGCCGCTATACCATTTGGAACAATGGTATATGGTGTTGTATCCGGAGCGCACGATTATCGTGTCAGACGGAAAACTATATATTTACCCAACCTGCCGAAAGCATTTGATGGTATAAAGATCGGCCAGCTCTCCGATATACACTCGGGAAGTTTCTTTAATAAAGTTGCTGTACAGGGCGGTGTCGAGATGATGATGCAGGAAAAACCAGATGTGTTATTCTTTACAGGCGATCTGGTGAACAACGAATCATCGGAGGTGAGAGACTATATCGACATCTTTAACAAACTGAAAGCCCCNNAACTTTAAAGATCTGATGGAAGCGCATCGGTTAATGGGATTCAATTTGTTAATGAATCAGCATCGCTTCCTGGAAACAGGAGGAGAGAAGATCGCAGTGATTGGTATAGAGAACTGGGGCGAACGCAAGTTTTCAAAGTATGGTAACCTTGATAAAGCCTATGCCGGTACAGAAGAAGCTCCGGTAAAACTTTTACTTTCGCACGATCCGAGCCACTGGGATTCGCAGGTACGCCCGTTATACCCGGATATAGATATAGCCTTTGCCGGACACACGCATGGTTTTCAGTTTGGTGTTGAGATCGGGAATGTAAAATGGAGTCCGTCACAATATGCTTATAAGCAGTGGGCGGGACTTTACCAGGAAGGATCGCAGTATTTATATGTGAACCGCGGCTTTGGTTACCTCGGTTATCCCGGAAGGATTGGCATGCCGCCTGAACTTACCATTATCGAGCTGAAGCGCGGGTAAGCGTATATATCAAGAAGTATATATCGCTATACATTCAGAAAGTTAGCGATCTTTTCAGTGTCCAGTGTGAAATCATCGCTGTGGTGTGCGCTTAATCCTTCCTGCAGGCTGGTAATCGTGCCGGCCTGTATAGCTTTGGCAACCATACCCACATAATGACCGGAACCACTGCGCCCACAGTATAAATATGCGCCTGTGCCTGCTATAGCATTAAAGATTGCTTCACAATAATTAAGCGCGAAACGATTTCCACCAATAACAAAGCGCGTCTGAAACGCATCGTTACTATTGTAAAGAATGCTGCAGTCCAGGTAATCGATCTGGTAGCTCTGCAACTCACGACTTCTTCGAATAGTATCGCTGTAAAACGAATCGCTGCCGTCAATAATAATATCACTTACAGAAAGATATCCTTTTAAAAGAATCAGGATCTGATCGAGCAACTCGCCAGTCGGAATGGTCACCCAGATAACACGTTTCGAAACTATACTCTCGGAAAATACCTTTAGTGATGTTGCCGTGGCAATACCCTGCTCCTGTATAGTTTGTAACGTGGTTTCATCGTGATCATAAACAATAACATCATGTCCGTGGGCCTGCAGATCAAGCGCCAGGTTCAGTGCAGTGCCTTCAAAACCGATCAAACCAATTTGCATAAGGGTATATATAATACGGGGCGAAGTTACATCGTCATCAGCATAAACAAAACATCAGATCACTGCCGATGCTTTCATATCCGAAAGAACACGCATGTTCAGCAGTAACGTATTGGTGAGGTTCCGAAACAACGGAAAAACACTTTCCCGATATACGTTGTGATTCGCAGAATTCGGAGTAAAGATGCGAACACTGTCGGGCTTTAAGGAGCTGTAGTCTGCAAGTGAATTGATCTTCTTCAACGCCATATAGGCCGCACCGATTGCTGATGCATCATCCGTGTTAACAAGTCCGATAGGTTTGCCAAATATATCGGCCAGCAGTTGAACCCATCGTTCCGAGTGCACAAAGCCACCGCTCACATTTACCTGCTGTATTGGCAATCCGGATTCCTCCAGGCATTGACTGATGTGATATAGCGAGAGGCATATACCTTCCAGCACGGCTCGGGTAAAGTATGCCTGCGTATGCCGTGCCGTAATGCCAAAGAACACACCACATGTTTCGCTGTTCCACAGCGGAGCACGTTCGCCTAATATATAGGGTAAAAAGATCAATCCGTCCGAGCCTGCTTCAACCGTGTCAATTTCTCCGAGCACTTCATCATATATAGCGGCATCGGCAATATCTTTTTTCAGGAAGCTGGACAGGTACCAGCGCAGGGCAACACCACCGTTATTGATAGGACCTCCGGAGATGAAAGTAGTCTCATCCAACTTATAATTGAAAGTCATTGCTCCGAAATTAAACGTTGGGGTTGTATTGGCCACGCGTATAGCACCACTCGTACCAATGGTTAATGCAGCGATACCGGGCCCCACAGCAAAGCTTCCTACATTTGCACAACAGCCATCGCTGGCACCAACAATAAACGGTATACCCGCGGGAATGCCTGTCGTGGTTGCGGCAAGTTCGGTAAGTATATTTCGTTGAAAGGTTGTGCTTACCGGTACGGAAAGTTTATCGGGAGAAATGCCGCAAAGCTGCAATGAGGGTTCGTTCCATTGTAATTTTTCAATATCAAATAAACCCGTTGCCGAGGCAATGGAATGATCAATTTCATACACTCCGAAAAGCCTGAACCAGATATACTCCTTTATTGATATATACTTGTATACGCTGGCATATAGATCTGCTTCATTTTCCCGCAGCCAGATGATCTTGCACAAAGGTGACATGGCATGAACAGGTGTTCCGGTTTGTCTGTAGATCGATTCACCCGTGGAAGAGTTTTTAATACGATCAGCAATAGCAGCACTGCGGTTATCAGCCCACGTAATCATGTTCATCAGCGGCCGTCCGTTTGCATCTACCGGTATAAAACTGTGCATGGCGGAGCTGAGCGAAATACCCTGTGGCGCATGTTGAAGCGCTTCGATAGAACGAAGTATACATTTCAGAAAAGCCTGCCATATAATTTCAGGGGCCTGCTCGCTATAGCCGGGCTGGGGCGACAGGGTAGGGTAGGCAACCTGTTCGGTGTGTATAGCCTTACCGTTGTAATCAACCGCTACCGCTTTTGTACTTCCTGTTCCGATGTCAATACCAAGAATATAGTGCATGTTGAAATCAAAACTCCAAAGTACAAATTCCAGCGCAGTAATGTCACTATTCCGGGCGGGTTAATGCATCACTATAGATGAGCAATAAAAAAAGGCATCCGTGGTAAATCGGATGCCTTCGGTTTAGGTTAGGAGAATGCTTTTACTGATGCTCAGTAATGTGCATTTCTCGTCTTCGCCTGGCATCAATGGAGTAACGCCCTGCTCCAAACACCATGAACATGATTAAACCAACCAATACGACAACAGAAAGCCAGAGTTCCATGTGCTGGCCTATTGAAAGAAATCCCTTGGGAGAGTTTACCATGAATACAGCTCCAATCAAGATGGGTACTTGTATAAAACATACTATACGTGTAAATACTCCAAATACAATCATGGGTCCCCCACAGATATGCGCAAATACGACATAATGCGCCAGCACAGCTCCTGCGAAATACGTATTGATTCCGGAGGTTGTCATCTCAAGTTCATGCATATGCGTAATAAAGTACAAACCTTTATAGGTGATGAATATTCCCAGTGCAATGCGAAGAATATCCAGAAAACCGGGGCGGTGACTGTTACCCCACTTTTCTACATCGGTGATAACACTCATAATATTTCTATCGTTGATCTATACAAAGTTTACGAAAATGCTTTGGCAAAATCAAGTAGATTCAAACAATTCACAAGCCCGCATGTGCGGTATGTTGCCGCTCATTCCAGATGCGAAGAAACCAGTAGATGATAAACGGTATAGTGCCGAAGAAAATAAAGAGCAGTATCCAGATGATCTTTTCCGTCTGGTCGAGAGTTTTACTCAAAGCTGCATGTACGATATATAGTATGTGTAATGCAAAAGATATAAAGGAGAGTATAATGATCGGTATAATAAATGAAAGTACACCGGCTATAATAACAGCTTCAGAAGGATCGTGATATTCGCTTGTCTCAATAGTGTGAAGTATAAAATGAACCACCTCGTAGAATATATAGGGCACGAGTACGAGTGGCAAAAGCGTGAAGACGAGCAACGCTATCTTTTGAGATTTATTCAGATTCATACTATAGGGTTTAAGGAGAGAAGTATAGTTACGAAGTGAATATAAAAAAACTGCCCGGTTATTTACCGGGCAGCCTTCCGAGTCTTTTGTGGGTATTTCTCCGAATTAATAATCGTTGTTATTATTTCTGCGGTTGAAACCACCGCCACCACCGCTTCTGTATCCACCACCGCCAGAGCGAGGTGCATCAGATTTAGGTCTAGCTTCGTTTACTACAAGGGTTTTACCCAAGAAGTTGAATCCGTTGAGGCTGTTGATAGCTTGACGGCCCGCTGCTTCATCCGCCATTTCGATAAAACCGAAACCGCGACTGCGTTGCGTTACTTTGTCCATAATGATCTTGGCAGAAGAAACTTCGCCATACTCTTCGAATAATCCCTTCAATTCCTGTTCGGATGCCTTAAAAGGGATGTTGGCAACGTAAATGTTCATTGTTTAAAAGATAAATGAGAAAAATTAATTTTTGAAAACTGACAGACTTCGACTGAACTACTTCTGAGGGCGGCCTCAGTAAAGAATGACAATTAACAAGTGCAAAATAGAAATATTTTTTGATTTTCTAACAATTCTATGATTTCTATCGATTTCTGATTGAAAATAACCCGTTTTAGGTGTGATCAGCGCATGTCGGTTCTGCAACGCCTGGTATAAAAAGATAAGTGTTTGTTTGAGTGTTATGACATTGATACATCATTACACCCTCCGGGTATCCGGGTAGAAAGCAGTTCAAAATATATACTTTTTGTGGTGTGCCTGGTGTGTCTCAATATATTTTCAGGTGTGCGCAGTGTGCTTCCGGATTGTTGATGCTAGTCATTTCAATTCATCCTATATTCACCACCAAACCAATTAAGATCGTAACCCATTAATGAGAACACTTCTTCTTACTGCACTTGTACTCCTTTCATTTTTAGTACAGTCGCAACCAAAAACCATTGACGCTACCAAGATCAAGATACAATGGGAAGTAATTGAAAACAGTCACCAGGGTAAATCACAATTCCTGTCAGCGTTTACATTTACCAATGCCGGTAAAGAAGATATACCGGCGGCAGGCTGGACACTATATTTCAATTTTGTGCGGGCGGTAGATCCGGCTTCGGTTACCGGAGGTGTGATGATCGAACGCGTCAATGGCGATTTCTTCAAACTGTATCCCAAGCCTGAGTTCAAGGGTATAAAAGCAGGCGCTTCCCTGCGGGTCGAGTTTGTCTCCAGTGACTGGGTGGTGAATTTTACCGATGCCCCGGCCGGTATATATATGGTGTGGAACCAGGAGCCTGAGAAAGGCATCGCCATTACCGATTATACTATTAAGCCTTCTACCGAGCCTAAGCAATACTTGCGTTTTCCGGGCGACAAGATCGGTTTGGTAACTCCGGCTGATCTCTACAATCAGAATAAAAATACAGCCTCTGTTTCTGCCGATAAAATTGTTAAAATATTTCCGACACCGGTGGCCTATCGGGAAGGCGATGGTTCGTTTATACTTTCAAAAGATATAGCGATCGTAGCCGATGCAGCATTTCGCAACGAAGCCGAAATACTCGCAGGCGATCTGTATACTATATTCAAGACGAAACCTTCTATTACAGCCACCGCAGGTAATGCAAAGAAGAGTATTCATCTGGTAAAAAATAATCTGCCGGAAGAAGCGTATCAATTAAGCGTTTCAGCAGAGAAAATAACCATAGCAGCATCAACCGGTGCCGGTGTGTTCTATGGCGTTCAGTCATTGAAGTCGTTGCTTCCATCGCAAGCCCTGGCAAAGGCACAAACAACAGTAGCCATCCCGTTGGTTGAAGTGGAAGATGCTCCGCGTTTTCAGCATCGCGCTTTCTTTCTGGATGTATCCCGAAACTTTCAGCGCAAGGAGCAAATCTTAAAACTGCTCGATCTGATGGCGCTCTATAAACTCAACGTATTTCATTTCCACCTTAACGATGACGAAGGCTGGCGATTGGAAATTCAGGGCTTGCCTGAACTGACGGAGATCGGTTCGAAGCGTGGCCATACATTAACCGCCAATACTCATCTGCCACCATCATATGGTTCAGGTGCGGATGTAAATAATCCGTATGGTACCGGTTATTATACAAAGGCAGACTATATCGAGATCTTAAAGTATGCTACCGCGCGACACATTCGTGTGATACCGGAGATTGAAACTCCCGGACATGCGCGTGCTGCAGTTAAATCAATGGCTGCCCGTTACGAACGACTTTTAAAGCAGGGTAAAAAAGAAGAAGCTGAAAAATATTTATTGCACGATCCGGAAGATCAGTCGGTATACCGGTCGGTGCAGGGATGGAACGATAATGTTATCAACGTGGCTTTACCATCTGCCTATACATTTCTGGAGACGGTAGTGGATGAAGTAGTAAGTATATATAAAGAAGCCGGTGCCCCGCTAAACACCATCCATTTCGGTGGCGATGAAGTGCCGGCCGGTGTGTGGGAGAAATCTCCGCTATGTAAAAAGCTCATGACCGAAAATGCGGCTGTTAACAACGTAGACGACCTCTGGTATTATTTCTTCGGAAAGATAAATACCATGTTGCAGAAAAAAGGATTGGCTATGTATGGATGGGAGGAAATCTCCATGCGGAAAACAAAGCTTGACGGTAACAATACATATATACCCAACCC
>DJFR01000099.1:26163-29267 GCA_002432545.1 Flammeovirgaceae bacterium UBA5867
AAAGCGTTTGATGAACCCGGATACTACTGGGGTGCATTCATCGATGTAGATAAACCATACTATTTTATTCCGTACGATTACTTCCGGAATGCCCGGGAAGACAAGTATGGTAATGCGCTGAACAAATCTATTTTTATTGGCAAGGAACGACTCACCGACTACGGTCGCGAAAATATAATCGGTATACAAGGTTTGTTGTGGTGCGAGACGGTGCAAGGCCCGGAGCGCATGGAGTATATGATACTGCCGAAGTTTCTCGGTCTTGCAGAACGTGCCTGGGCAAAAGACCCGGCATGGGCTACCGAAAAAGATGCAGCACAAAGTGATAAACTATATCAGCAGGCGTGGTCTGAATTTATAGCTGTTGCCGGATTGCGTGAGCTGCCGCGACTCGATTATTATGCCGGAGGTTTCCAATATAGAATTCCTTCGCCCGGTGCCATTGTTCAGGATGGCAAAGTACAGGTAAATATGCAGTACCCCGGCTTTACGGTTCGCTATACCACCGATGGTAAAGAGCCTTCGCTAAAAAGCCCGATATATACCGCGCCCATTGCTGCGAAAGGCACCGTCAAACTGAAAGCATTTAATCAGAAGGGCAGGGCAGGAAAGACATCCGTTGTAACAAATCCTTGAGGGTATAGCTATGCACAACGCACTGACTACACAACGCATCCTGTCGATTGATGCGTTGCGGGGAATAACGATTCTCGTCATGATCTTCGTGAACGAACTGGCCGGTGTACAGGGTATACCGGCCTGGATGAAACACATGCCAGCCGATGCAGATGCCATGACGTTTGTGGATATGGTATTCCCTGCATTCCTTTTCATTGTAGGAATGTCGATACCTTTTGCCATCAATAACCGTCTGTCCAAAGGCGATAACCTCTGGCAGTTGCAGCTGCATATACTTTTCAGGACAATCGGTTTGCTGGTGCTGGGCGTATTTATGGTAAATGCCGAGAGTGGTTACAACGAGGAGGCTATGGGCATATCGATTGCCCTGTGGTCGTTGCTTTTCTATGCAGGTGTTATCCTGCTGTGGAATGTATATACATTTGAATCAAACGTGCTGCGTTGGATACTTCGCGCTGCCGGTCTGGTACTTTTAGTTGCGCTGGCATTTTTGTACCGCGGTGGTAACGATGGTTCGCAGACCTTAACACCGCAGTGGTGGGGTATTCTCGGGTTGATCGGGTGGGCTTATCTCATTACGTGCATCGTATACCAGCTTACCGGTGGAAGGTTACTATTGATCCTGTCGGCACTTACAGTATGTATCTTGTTTTATATAACCGGTAAATCCGGTGAAGCAGAAAATTCTCCGGTTGTTGCCTGGATGAGTGGACAGACCGGTCATGCTATTCACACCGCTATAGCGTTGTGCGGCATTATGGTATCGCTTATTTTCTTCGATCAGCAAAAGAAACAACCCGAGCGCAACCGCTTTATACTGGCGATTGTTTTTGCAGGTATATTGTTTGGGGTCGGGTATATCCTTCGTCCTTACTATACTATATCCAAGATATACGCTACACCCACATGGGCGTTGTATAGTGCAGCGGTCTGCAGTCTGCTCTTTGTGTTTTTATACTGGCTGATCGACCTGCGCAAAGTAAGCAGCTGGACTTCCTTCTTTAAACCTGCGGCATCCAATCCCTTGCTGACCTATATTATTCCATTTATAGTATATGCGTTGATGAAGCTTCTGCATATACACTGGCCCGAAGTATTCTACCAGGGTATAGCGGGAATTATCTGGTCAGCAGTGTTTGCCGTGGCTGTAATGGCCATCGTTATCGGGTTGAACAAACTGAAGATACGGCTTCAGTTATAGCTATATTATTTATTCTTCCCGGATAGTTCATCCAGGCGTTTTCGCTCGTAAGAAGAGAGGCTGTCTATTCCGTGGTTGTTGATTTTATCGAGCAGGGCATCGAGTTCTTCCAGGCGTTGTTTGCGGGCAGCGTTGTAACGGTCGTCTTTGGTTTCAGCATTTTTGCCTGTAAAGCTGTGGCGGAATAAGTATACTAGGATGGCTACTATAATGAGCGTTCCGAAAATTCCCATAGACGAAAAGTTGTTCTGTTAAGATAAGAAATGATTGATTTCAAATCTTAACAGAACTTTGATTTTTTTAGTAGGCTCTTTCCACTACGCCTGAGCCGTATATTTTCTTAACAGCTGTTTTCGTGTTGCCTTTGTGTTTAACGGTGCCTGTTCCGAGAATGGTCGCATCAATGTTGTTGGACACATTCAGCTCGCACGTTCCGCTTCCGCTTACTCGTGCTTTTGCTGTTTCCAGCGGACAGTTAAATCCTTTCAGCGCGCCTGTACCGCTTACCAGTGCATCAATAGATGTAGCATAACCTTTCAGTGTCAGCGTTCCGGAGCCACTCACTTCGGCTTTTACGGTGTTACCTTTAATATCCACATCCATACTTCCGTTTCCATTTACGGCAACATTGATATAGTCTGCAGCGATCGAATTCTCAGAGATAATTTTTCCACCGCCATTCACCTGGAGGTCGTTCAGGTTTTTTACACTTACATATACCTTCATCGTAGGGTTCAGCTTGATGTCATCAATCTTTGCCCACAAGCTTTTATTCGGGTTGTCGGGTTTGCGTTCCATGTTGATCATCAGTACTCCGTTCTCTACTTTGATTTCGGTGAGCGAGTAAATCTCTGTCAGAGCCTCAACAGTTACTTCCTGTTTGTTGGTCTGCTTGAGGTACACGGTGTAGTTTGAGTTTACATAAATTCCTTTAAAATCAGGGAGTTCGAGAGTCTTCTTGGTAGTCTGTGCAAAGGCACCAGAAACAAAAAGGGCAAGCGCGCAAAGGACGAATGCTTTTTTCATTGTTGATTAGGTTGATTATAACGGATCAAGTAACGATTGGTCAGGTAAATTATAAAATCATCCTGACGATTAAAAGGTACGTTGATCGGTAGAAATGATGTTCACCCTTACGAAGTTGTCCTAAATCTTACTTCTGTTTCCGGAAAATAGCCTTCATGATCAGTATAAAAGCGATTCCTCCGATGCACATCAGAAGCAGTACCGTGGGCGTTATTTGATTGACAGCGTGCATGTTTTT
>DJFR01000004.1:0-4327 GCA_002432545.1 Flammeovirgaceae bacterium UBA5867
GATCGTCAATACCGGCAACCGCGCCAAGAATAATGTTACGGTTAAACTTGATAAGACCTTGTTAAATGCCAATGGTAAAAACCTGATTGCCGCACATTGTCTCGATCGTGGTGGCCTGGCGTATGTTGATTTCGGTATCTTCCGGGAGAGTGATCAGAAGCCGGTCTTTGCACAGACTGCTGTTCAGAAAAGTGTAAAGATTACGGCAACACAAACGAAATATGATTTCACCTGCGGACCTGTAGATTTACACCTTGAATTTGCATCACCGTTGTTGATAGATGATCTGGATTTACTTTCGCGACCTGTAAACTATATCAGTTATAGTGCTGTCTCAAACGATGGTCAGCAACATGATGTGCAGGTATATTTTGAAGCTACACCCGAATGGGCCGTTAATGAATTGAACCAGGAGGTAGAAATTTCTGCCGGGGAAACAGGAAGTATAAACTTTGTAAAAACAGGAACAACCGAACAACCCGTGCTTCAAAAGAAGGGTGACAACGTGCGGATAGACTGGGGCTATTTTTATCTCGCTTCCAAACAATCCGAAAACAACGGACTGGCTATTGGCGACTTTGCAGCGGTGAAAAAATCTTTCACAGAGAATGGAAAGATTGGTGCTGCGACTGAGAAGACTACAGCGGTCATGTCCAACACCATGCCGGTACTTGCCTATACCGACAACCTGAATAAAGTATCATCGACACCTGCAAGTGGTTACGTGATGCTGGCGTATGATGATATTGAATCTATTCAGTATTTCGGAACAAATCTGAAAGCATGGTGGACCAAAAACGGACAAGTAACGTTTGACAACGTACTGGCTACTGCCGCTGCTGACTATGAAAAAATAATAACGCGCTGTGATGAATTTGACAGCAGGATATACGCTGATGCGCTGGAAGCCGGTGGCGAAAATTATGCACGCCTTTGTTTGCTGGCATACCGCCAGTCTATAGCCGCACACAAGCTGGTTAAAGATACACAGGGCAATACGCTCTTTTTATCAAAAGAGAATTTCAGTAATGGCTCGATCGGAACTGTGGATATAACGTATCCTTCTGCACCGTTATTCCTGAAGTATAATACGGAGCTTCTAAAAGGTATGATGAACCCGATCTTTTATTATACGGAAAGCGGTAAATGGACCAAGCCCTTTGCTGCGCACGATGTAGGTACCTATCCACAAGCGAATGGACAGACGTATGGTGGTGATATGCCGGTGGAAGAAAGCGGGAACATGCTGATCCTGGCAACAGCGATCGCGAGTGCGGAAGGTAAAGCGGACTATGCCGAAAAACATTGGGAAGCACTGACCACGTGGGCTAATTATCTTTTAGAGCACGGCCTGGATCCGGAGAACCAACTTTGTACTGATGACTTTGCAGGACACTTTGCTCACAATGTAAACCTTTCGGCAAAAGCCATTGTAGGTATAGCGGGTTATGGAAAGCTGGCAGAAATGCTGGGTAAAAAAGATATAGCAGCGAAATATACTTCTGAAGCAAAGAAGATGGCGCAGGAGTGGGTAAAGATGGCAGACGATGGAGATCACTTCCGCTTAACGTTTGACAAGCCCGGAACGTGGAGCCAGAAGTATAATCTCGTTTGGGACAAGCTGCTCAACCTGGGTATATTTCCGAAGGAAGTACTGGATAAAGAAGTTGCCTATTATCTCACCAAACAAAACAAATACGGATTGCCATTGGACAACCGCAGAACGTATACTAAATCTGATTGGATCGTATGGACAGCGACATTAGCCAATGATACTGCAACCTTTAAAAAGTTTATCGACCCGGTATATGGTTATGTTACAGAAACATCTGACCGCGTTCCGATGAGCGACTGGTATGAGACACCGGATGCTGCACAGGTTGGATTTCAGGCGCGCTCAGTGGTAGGGGGGTATTTTATTAAGATGCTGGATAAGAAGTAAGAATCAAGAAGTAAGAAGTAAGAAGCTGGTTGTGTTGTGCATGCTATATATATAGCATGCACCATTAACGAATAACTTGTAACGGATAACAATTAACGTTTAACAATTAACGGCTATCGCTCAAACAAAGCTCTTATAAGGATGGGGATAATCAGTCCCCATTACTTTTTTATACTCAACAACAAATGTCTGATACCGGAGCCGTGCTTCATCGTTCATTTTTAATCGTTGCATGGCTTTGATCTGAAGTGTCAACGCGGCATCGTTCAACGGATCTATGTTGGAAATTGCTTCCGCGAAGGCAATGGTGGTCTGATAAAGTTCTGCATCAAAACTTTTTTCCATCTCCAACAATAATACGGGCTCCAGTTTCTTTTCCATCTCCTCTTTAAATGAATCATATAAAGGATGGTCAGACAGCTGAAGAAATTTGCCACGCGATAATATTTCTACCAGTTCATCTTTATAGGTGTCCACTTCATTTGCAGAAATGATTTGCATGCACCGGGTATAATCGCAATAAAACTCCGCGCCTTGTTCTATTTTGAAATTACCTTTATCATAAATCAACTCGATTCCGTCAAGTTCACTCAGTACTTTACGCAAATGATTGATGGTAACGCCTCTTGAATTTTTTACTTTATCTGCAGGTTTGTCCGGCCATAGTATATTGCTGAGTCGTTGAGATGCTATACCATTTTCGGTTGTACTGTATTGAAGTATAAGACAAAAGATCTGTTTCAGCTGTGCGCTGAACATATAGGTAATATCCCTATTGTTTCGATCACGGACCGTGAACTCTCCAAAAAGATAGATAGCATTGGGTCGCGTTTTTGTCTCGGTTTTATTGGGTTCAATGGATTCGCGTTCACGCTCGTCCACCGGGGTGCTATATTTTCCGGCTTTTGATTTTTTATACAGCCGGTAACCAATGCCGATAACCAATAAAGATGAAAGAATAATAATTGCCCCGGTATAGTCCGTTTTCTCCCTTGAGTAGGTTGCCAGTTCCTGAGATGTAAGCGGTGGAAAGGACAACGAATAAACTTTCAGGTCGGAAGAAATGTCATCATCAAATTCCTGGACAACGGCATACAGATTATTCAGCATGCTGTCGTAGTACAGGTTGGCATTCGTGGTAATCTTGTCTGAAAATATAGGGATCGAATCGCCCAGTATCTCATAACTGCCATCTTTCAGTGAAAATCTATATAGTTTCAGAAGCGATTCGGTGAAGTGTTCAGGATAACACAAGGTATAAAAACAGGAGTCATCGAGAATCACCATTCCGCGGGTAGGAACCATGTTATCCTGCTTCCACTCGATCTCCCAGAGCTTTGAAACCTGCTTGGTATTCAAGTCTATTTTGTAGAGATCGTAGTAGTATTTTCTTCCAACGGTTTGTTCTCCGGATTCATTCCCCATTCCTCCGAAGATATATACCGTGTTGGTTTCTCTAAAATACCCTACAGACGAAAAATAACGAGGGGAGAGAAAGTCTCCTGAAAAGCCGGAAAGCGTATCCCAATTTTTTTTGTTCAGATCGTAGGAGAAAAAATCTTTGCTATAACGCATTCTGCCGAAGCCCCCGAATATCGTGTATTGCTCTGTGACCGGATTGAAATAAGAGCCGTGATGATGTAGCGGACTTGTCAGTTGTTCCGAATCTTCGGCTGTCCACTGATATGTATTCAGGTCGAGACTCGCTACGGTAGCCCCATTATAACTTTCATTCGGGTGCGAGTAATACGTTTCATACGAATATAGCTTGTTGTGTTTGGTGTCGATGAAATTTGTTCCGAGTATAAGTTTAACAGGACATTTTTCTTCGAAGACTTTTATATTTGTAGTGCCCGATCGTACATTATATATATACAGCGAGTCGCTGTTGAAATAGTATATCTCTTTCTTTTCTGGATTATAGTTGGCTCCGGCTACTGATCGTGATTTGGCGGAAGCTTTAAAACGCCAATGGTATGCGTCATTTACGAGCCACTCCGGGTTTGAAACTTCACCCATGCTTTTACCTTCGATGTCGTGGACAGCAGTACCTTTGCTTTCATTCAGTTCAAAGATATACTTCTCCTGGTTACCGATCGAAAGGTCTTTTATGGCGAAGGATGGGACATCTATAATGTGATCGCTTTTGCCGAAGAGAATGATGGGATAATAAATGTCGGGAAGGTTTTTGTTTTCTGCTCCGAATGTTTTGTCGTGTACCGTGAGTTTTACAGAATCGCTTTTCAGGTTGAACGAGATTTTCATTTTGAACCAATGCATGTTCAGCAGCTCGTTCCGGCTGATGTTAGCAACGATCAGGTTGCTCTTGCCTTCTTCGTTGAATTTAAAGATGAGGTTGTCGCCTTGTCCATCGTAGAACAGGTT
>DJFR01000004.1:4389-18127 GCA_002432545.1 Flammeovirgaceae bacterium UBA5867
GGCAATGCGTGCAGGGGCGTAAAACAGAAAAACAGGAATACATAGCAATATGATTTTACAGATAAAAACATTGGTTCAAAATTCCGAAAGAAACTCCACGCGTCTCCTTGCATTCTACTTTTTAAGATTAATTCATGGTTTGGGGAGACCAAAATATAAAAAAAGATGAGTAGTTCGCTGATTCTGTTGATCCCCCGCTAATTTAGAATACAAGCGACCACTTTTTGATCGATTTAATCTTTAAACCAAATCTTGTACAAGAAAAATTCCACGAATGTGTACGCTCGAATATCGGGCCCGTTTTACTGATCCTCACACAGTCTTTTGACGCGCCAACATTAGTTGCTTAGTGGATTCGCGGTCTGGTATCGCGCCCTGGATTGCTGTTGGTATATATAGATTAAACACTATATATAAAAGGTAATCCCGTTTATGACTGGCCCGAAATTTTATAGACGTTTCCGACTCATTACCGGTGATGATCTCCTAGTTCGATAATCTGTTATTTAGAAATTATACCCAGTACATTAAAACTTCCAATGTATGACAAGAACTTTATGTCTAAAATTATCTGCGCTGGTATTGTGTCTCTTCGCAGCGCTGCAGGTCAATGCTCAATGTGATTGTGATTTTTATCTTTCCGATTTGCTGATACCCGGTAAGAATATTGTTGAAGGTCGGAATGTCCCCCCGGGATCTGTTGTTTGTCTCAATGCAGCCACCCCACGCAATGGCAATTTGTTGTTCAAACGGTTTAACGGTACGCCTACTGCTCCCATTACCCTGATCAATTGTGGAGGAAAATATACTGTCAACTCCGGAACGTTGTCTTTTGCCATCAAGTTTTTCGGGAGCTCATACTTCCGGTTAACCGGGAGTGGTGATCCTTCGGTTACGCATGGCATAGAAGTCAATGGCGGGAGCCAGGGAGTTTCAGTGGACAGTCTTAGTACAAATTTCGAAATCGATCACCTTGATATTCACGGACAAAATTTTGCAGGGATCATGGCCAAGACGGACCCTGATTGCAACGCGAATACGTGGAGAGAAAACTTTACGATGTACGACATCCGCATTCACGATAACTATATCCACAGCACCAGTCATGGCGAAGGGCTATACATCGGGAACTCATTTTACGCAAATGGTATGAGCCGCACCTGCGGTGAGACAACTATACGTGTTTACCCCCATGCTATTGTCGGAGCAAAGATATATAACAACACTATATTTGATACCGGTGCCGATGGTATACAGGTTGGATCGGCAACACAAGGATGCGAAATCTATGACAACCGCATTGAACGCCACGGTCAGCGTCCCTTCGACAACCGGAACGACCAGGGCAACGGCATTCAGATTGGCGAAGGAACCGGTGGATTATGTTACAATAATTTTATTTTAAATATACCACCGGCCAATGAAGTGGACAGAACCGGTTACTCCATTATATGCCTGGGCCGCGGTGATAACGTTGTGTTCAATAATATAATGATTAACCCCAGCAACGGAGGTATGTTTATCGATGAGCGCGGAGCTGCTACCATTACAGGTCCTGGTTCCGGTTACAAGATCATTAACAACACCATCATCAATCCGAAGAACAATGGTCTTTTATTATATAGCGAACTGGTAGAACAGAATGTTGTCAAGAACAATATCATTGTTAACCCGCAGCTAAAATATATAGCACACTCCACGGGTGTCAAGATAGATTCTGCAGGTAATTATGAAACGCGAGACATCAATACCGTTCAGTTCAGCAATCCATCTGCTTACGATTATCATTTGACATCATCCAGTCCTGCGATTGGTTATGGTGTTGATGTGAGCAGCTATGGTGTTACGTTTGATTTCGATCATGTTGCACGTCCTGCGGGAGCCGGATGGGATGCAGGTGCTTTTGAGTTTCCGGATGAGACACCACAAGACTGGGCGGTATATATCAATGCCGGTGGCGATGCAGTAGACAATCGATGGGAGCTTGACAAACAGACACAACCTCACGCTTATCTCGATACAACCTATCCATCGTTAACGACCGGAAGTGCCAGTTCTTTCTCCGGTATCAATAACACCGATGCTCCCAATGCCGTGCTGGGTTCTTACCGGTATACCAGTGGAAGCAATACAACTATTCAATATAATATACCGGTACCCGAAGCAAACAAGACATACCAGGTCTCTCTCTACTTCGCGAAAAAGGGGAGTGATACATTTACATCAGGTCAGAGACGATTCAATGTGTTTGCTGAAGGAAATTTAGTTACCACCTACGATGTTTACGATTCAACGTTGACGGGCGCAGATTCTTACTCCTTCACAACACAGGTATCCGACAATGTTCTTCAACTGAAGTTTGTAGCCTTATCAGGAGCGCATGCACACATCAATGCTATAGCGGTTATAAAAGCGGTAACAACAAATTTTTCACTCGCTATCAATGCAGGTGGCGATCCGGTTGATGGTGATACGATTGTATGGGAGCGTGATAAGCAAACGCAGCCGCATTCCTACCTGGATACGTCATATCCTACGTTGGCTACCGGAAGTGCTTCCACGTATTCAGGAGTCAACAATACAAATGCACCGAATGCGGTGATGGGTTCTTATCGCTATACCAGTGGAAGCAATAATACCATTCGGTATACTATTCCGGTTCCGGTTGCCAATGCACGCTATAGGGTAGAGCTCTTCTTCGGACGCAAGAACAGTGATGTGTTTACTTCCGGTACCAAGCGATTCAATATCCTTATCGAAGGACAACAGGTTACAACGTATGATGTATACGATGCTTCTCCGACAGGCGTCTCTTCTTATATAAGTCCTTCCGTACTGGTGGATGATTCACTGGAGATATCACTTGTAGCATTACCGGGAGCACAGGCATTGATCAGCGGAGTACATATATCGGGGCCTGTACAAAATGCCATGAGCATGGCTTCTGCCATAGAGCGCAGTCCAGTGTCACTATATCCGAATCCGGTATCCAGCTTTCTTGGTATTGCGGTAGATCCCAACAACTCCTATACCATCAGTATTTCCGATGCGCGAAACCAGGTATACGCTACATGGAAGGTGAGCGGTGAAGAACATAAACAGGTAGACATCTCGGCACTGCCGGAGAACCAGATCTACTATGTTCACATTCTTTCTGCGGACGGGAAAAAGGAAACGCATAAGGTTGTGAAATCGCAGCGGTAAATTTCACTGCAGTTTAAAGTATAATGATCGGTAAAGTAAAAGGCATAAGGTCCGTGATCTTATGCCTTCTTACATTGTTCTATAGCTATATATTGATTGCTCTGGTAGCGGCTTACACTTCTAAAATTTTCTTGTAACCACTGTCTTGTCTGGAGACTTGAATTTATCAATAATTACCTGCGTTGTGCGATACGCTAATGTAAACAGCGATGGTGCGCCCCATTGATATTTATAGGTATTGATCAAGAGCTTGGCTTTTTCAACTATGGATGCTCTTACTAAGCCCAATTGTATCAATCGAAGTTTGAAGAGTTTATATCCATTACCAACATCAGGCGTAGTGAGTAAATTGAAATACTTTGCTTCTTTGCTATTGAGTGAATAACGCTCGAGCATTGTTAGAATATATTCCGGTATAGCGCAAAAACCTTCGTGATGGAGATATTCTAATAAAACCTTTGCGGGAATCTGGAGATTGTTTTGCCGGATAACTTCTTCAACTACTTTCCAGTCGAAGTCAGGTGAATTTCGGATAATATAGGTTGTGTCTACAACGGCCCGAAGCACAGTGTCTCCTGCAATATCATAACCGTGGATAAGCGCGCTTATTAACTGGTGTTCCGGGCGTAACATCTTATGCCCCGGCTTATAGGTAACGGCTTCTTTCCAGAAACTGTCAATTGTATTTTGTGTTAGCGGGTAATCATGAAACCGGACGTGCAGATCAATTTCGAATTGACCTTTAACCAGATGCGTTGCATGATGTAACGAATGTAAAACCGCCTCGGGTATATACATAGTGTCTTTGCTTACCCATTGGTCTGTCGATAAAATTTCTAATGTTTGGTGCCAGTAGTCGGGATGAATCATGATGTCGAGATCCATTACGGAACGCACTCCGAAATCTTTATAGTAGGCTTCGATCATCGGGAATCCCTTTATAATCAAATGTTTTATACCCTGTGCGTTCAGTGTCTCCGAAATATTTCTCAGTTCATCTTTCAGTAATTGATTTTTCACCCATACATATCGATAGTATCCTTTTAAGGGTGTGATCAACGGGTGGTCAACACCAGCAGAAGACAATTTTTTATAAAGTAAAGCCAGCAGGCGCTGAGATGAAAAGTCAAGCCTGTCGAACACCTGCGGAAGTATACCGGAAGATGGTTCGCTTTTCAGATTACTGAAACCATTAACCGACATCCATTTCTCCCAATATTGAACAGCCTGATCGTTGTCCATGAGACACGCTTTTAACAGCAGGGTTTGATGTGCAGTAGGCAGGGGGTTGTAAAAATTCTTTGGTAAAGTGTGCATCAGGCGTAAGACGTTTTTAATTCAATGACTCTGTCAGAAAGTGAATGCAATTCCGTGGTGTGTGTGATAATAAGAATAGACGGAGCATGCCGCTGACTTTTTAATGTATTTGCAATTAGTTTTATCGCAGACTCATCCAGGTGATTGGTGGGTTCATCCAGAATTATAAGCGATGCTTTGGCCAGGAGGCACCTCGCTATAGCAATCTTTTGTCGTTGCCCTCCCGAAAGACTGGCGCCCTTTTCACCTATAATTGTATGAAGACCATCGGGCAGCGATTCAATAAATTCATACAACCCTGAACGCTGCACGGCTTCCTGTACAGAAGTCAGATCGTCATGAGGAATACCATACGTTATATTATCTAATATCGTGCCCTGAAACGTGGTGTCTTCCTGCAGGACCACCGCTATTTTGCTTCGCAGATATTGAATGTCCCACTTCGTATAGGCAACTCCGTTTGCATAGAGAGAACCTTCCTGTGGTTGATATAGTCCCAGGATAAGATTTACCAGCGTACTTTTGCCGGAACCATTCGGTCCCACGATCAATGTTGTTTCGCCCGGATGTAGCGAAAGATTAAATTTTTCAAACAACGTCAGTTCACCGAAGGAAAAAGTAATATCCCTGCATTCAATTCGTCCGTCAAAATTACCTCGCGTGGTTCCGGTATAGGTTTCATCATCTTTCGCTGACAGTAACGTTGTGCATTGCTGCAGCGAATCCGATCCTTCTACAATAGAGGGGAGTGCGCTGCCAATGGTTGTTACGTATCGCTTTAATAAAAACAGGCAGAAGTAAAACGACATGAGTGTTCCTATTGTCATTTCCCCTTTCATAACCGTATAGCTGCCCCACGCTAACAACAGGATGCTGCTGATTGAAAAAATCACTTCCTGGTAGTTTGACATCTTGATGAACCCAATGGCCATCTTCAGGCTTGAATCTTTCAACTCATCGATAATGCTTTTGTGATGCGCTGCTTCTTTTTGTTGTGTTGATGAAACTTTGATCAGTTTATTAAACTCGAGAAGAAAAAGAGATTTCCGATGGAAGTTCTCAAATGAAGTTTGAAATATACTCAGACTTTTTTTACAAGCTCTTCTTAGGAGTTCCGTGAGTAGTATGATCAGTGGCGTTATTACGAGCAGCAGAAGGCTCATCTGCAAATTAAGTATTGCCAGTATAATCAGGAGGCAAAAACTGATACAGGCAGAAGGTATAATTACTGAAAATATAGCGTTGGCAAAATTGTCGAGCTTCTCGGTATCGTAAACAAGTATCTTATGGATTTTTGATAGGTCAGCCTGTTGATATGAAGTATAGGCCATTCTCAATAATTTTTCTGATAGCGAATTGCGAATGCCGGCTACTGCATCTTTGGTATAGCGTAATATAGTGGCGCGGGTATAAATGGAAAAAATACCGTTGCATGTCATCAACGTTACCAATGCTAGAGTCAGCTTCAGTAACAAGCCTGTGTCTGCATTGGGAATCGCCTGATCAAAAATTATCTTCACCAGGAAACTTACCGGTATAAGCAGGGCTGATAAAATCACCGCGAAGAAAACAACGATCCATATTTTTTGATGGAAAGAGGCGATCAAAAAACGAATAGAACTTAAGATCTTCATTGTTCCTGTTGTCGTCTTCTATCCAGCGCAGCTTTCAGAATGCGCGGATAATCCTGTTTTAAATTCTTGTGAACACGTGATGTGTTGGATTGATGGATTCTTCTCTTGGCAACTACCTGCCGGATAACGGACTCATGAAGTTTTTTCTCCTTCGATCGTGCGTACCAATCGGTAAACTCTTCAAGTAAGAATCCTCCGGCAAAAAGACCAACACGCATGAGGGCTTCGCGTTTTATTAGCCATGCAGATTTATGAATGCCCACCATTACTTCCGCTGTATTCACTTCTATTTTATGCTGTTCCTCTGGCGTTAATTCGGGACTAATGAATTGTTGCATGAGACCAAACACCATATCCAGAGCAGGATCATTTTCAAAAGCCTGCAACTGCAAATATAGTCGCTGAGGCATCCATATATCATCAGCATCCAGAAATGCAAGATAGTCTCCGGAGGATTGCTCAATGCCTGCATTCAATGCTGCTGCAGTACCTTTGTTAGTCTGGTAAAAATAACGGACAGGAAAATTTGCGACTACATCTTTCGTGTTATCGGTAGAGCCATCGTCTACAACAATGATTTCATCTGTCGGTATAGTTTGATCCAGAATGCTCTGCAATGCTTCGCCTATATATTTACCGGCATTATACGCAGGGATAATAACACTAATCTTTGCCTTCATCGATAGTTGGATTCAAAGGGTCTTCTGATAACTGTCTTCTTCTGTCTAGTGATAATTTCAAGGCACGTAATACTCCCAGATCTTTCAGCGTTTTATGAATAGTGACATTGCCGGGATGGATTCGGTATAAAAGAACAATCTCGTTCAAAATCTGCATGGAGATGTTTGCTTCTTTTATGCGAAGTATCCAATCCTGGTCTTCTGAAAAACGAAGCTGTTCATTGAAATATCCCACGCGATCAAATACGTTCTTTCGAACGATCAGTCCGCCCAATTGGACATTGAAAACAGGTGTATCTATTTTAATTTGTTCTTTTCTATATTCAGAACCAGGCATGTAAAAGTAATCAATCAAACCTCCGACTACATCAACGTTTTGATTGGCGTCAAGGAACGAAAGCTGAAGTTTTAATTTATGCGTTGGCCAGCGATCATCCGCATCCAGGAATGCAATCAGCTCACCGCGTGCCGCACGTATGGCTGTGTTTCGGGCCTTTGAGGGACCGCTGTTTGGTTGATGAATATACCGAATGGCAGGGTTATTCAAGCCATGAATGATGTTGCTGGTATTATCGGTTGAACCATCGTCCACTATAATTATTTCGAGGGCAATGCCTGTCTCATGCAGGGCCGCAATGCTTTCAACAGCTTCTTTTATATAAGCGGCTCCGTTGTATACCGGCATGATAACGGATAGCATCATGGTATTCATTTTTTATCGATAAGAAATTCTGAAATAGCAGCAGCTATCTCGGTGGCGTTGGTGCCAAGCTCAATTCTATAAGGCTTCAGTCGTTTAGACAAAGTAATACATTTCCGAAACGTTTCTGTTTGTCCAAACGGTAGTTGAAACATTGTAGTAGGGGCGATGCTTTTTAATACTTCAGCCTCGGTACATTCTACAATCGTAGTTTTATTGGCTCTGCATACTACTGGGATGAATGCATATTCGAGTTTGCTTTTTTGCATGACTTTTTCCTTGCATGTCTCATGCATAAAAATCATAGCCTTCTCTGCCTCTTTGATATTTGTGTTTACCAATGGTTTTAGAAAGTCGAGTCTTTCCAGGTTGTCCCATTCAACTTTAGCACAGTTATATAATGAATAGAGTGTGCTTGTCTCCGTATCAACCAACACGTAATCATCGCCTGCAATTTGCAAATCATCTCTTAGCAAACACGACAAAGTAGTACTTGATTTACCGGAACCACTTTTGCCCGAGAGAAGTGCTGACGAATGTTGTTGTCCAATACCGGCAGCGTGCAAAAGAATCAGTGACGTATCTCTGGACCACCAATGTAAAATAGATCGGAAAGGAAAGCTGCGTTCCCAGTAGGGTATATCTGTGAAATCTTTAATCCAATATATACCTTCTTTCGTATCGTGGTCGTACATCATCACAGCTCCGGAGCCATGTTGATACGCTGTTTGAAAACGAGTCGTATTAAATCCCTCTATAGCACCTTGCACACCGTAATCGCGAGCCTGCCAGGGAAATGCTGTAAGGAGCGGACTATCGAAACAGTAAATGGTGATGTCAGCTGAAGAGACATTGTCCACTACTATATGCGATAACGAAGCGAGCATATATACTTTTATTTCTGGCCTGGAGAAATGTATGGCTAATACTTTTTCAGCCAGTTGCACGTGAACGGTCGAGCCGCTACGCGTATCTGAATTTGTATATAATGTCTTAAGTGTATCGAAGAAAAATGCCGGGTCTGAAAGTTTCATTCAGCTTTCTTATGAGGCCAGCCGGTTTGATCAACTTCGTGAATAGGATCGAGGAGGAGAAGATCCTTCATGTCGTCATATTTTTTATACTCCGGAAGCGTGAACGGCTGGTCGATTGTTATGGTTTGTTTTGTGACTGCATCTGAAGTTGCAATCAGATTCTCTTGTACAAGAAACGCTATAAATTTGTTAATAGATTCTGCGTCTTTAAACTGTCCAATGATTTCCTCATCGCTATAGCCAGCGCCTAATAACTGCCAGATTGTAATGGCTGATCCTTTAAAGCTATAGTATGCTCCACTTGCCAAATTCACAATGACCGCTTCGTCATTAAAAATCTCACTTACTACTTTGTTTGTATCGATGGTATAGGTCATAAGGCCTAAAGATAAGGTCGTGCTATAATATACGCAAGGATAAAAGTCGGGCAGGCAGCAGCGTGTTACATTCGGCTTGATTGCAATTCACAAAAACTGAAATATATACCCCATTCTTTCTGCGAACTTGGCGACAGAAATACTTTAGGACAGGTATTCAGTGATGCTATTGCAGCAAGTTGACAACATGCATGGTGAGTTATTCTTTGTAAAGTGATGTGTGTTTTTTTATGATTACACTGATTTCGTTAAAGTTCAATCCGATTAGCATGTGATTTTCGTTTATTGCTTTACATTAATCTTAGGTAGAGATGTTTCGTTCTTTGGGGGAACGCTCGTGTTTCCGGGTTGTGAGGAATTTCAAACTTTTACGTTATCTTGTTCTTCCCGTAGGTCTTGATAGTTTCGCGTTGCAACGCCAATTTATCGCAGAATAGCGCGGAAGATGGGATTCCAATGCTCCTTTTTGCTCACTCTTTTAAAGTAGGCAAGAGACCGGAAAAGTGATGAAAATATAGGTAAACGTGCATTACACGGTCTAAAAGCTGCCTTCTATTCTCTTTTGGAAATTGCTCATGTAATGTTGCACCATATATTGCACACTTTTGTCATAAAACGATCTGGGCTATTGAATAGTCCAGCACTATCCCTCGAAAAACATCACCGAAAAAAGCAGCTCCCACATTGACATTCCTGATCAAATTTGGAAATCCGTTCTGCACGCCTAAACCTTGTTAAACAGCTTTTATTAGTGGCTTTCGCAGATGAAAAAGCAAAAAACGCGGGCAAAGCACACTAAAATCCTTTCGGCTATTCTGAAGGCGGATTAAAAATTACATCCAAAACGGAGCGATTTAATAGGCAAATTCTTTCCCGTCATTAGCGTTACATTCAATTCATCTACTTTTATATCCCCCCACACAACAACTTGTTTAGAATTCATGTTTATGAAAACAACTCTTGGCTTGGCTTTAAGTATCGCTTTTGGCGCATTGCTTTGTACTCCGAGCTTTTCACAATCTACGTCCACAATAACACATAACGGCACCACGACATGGCAAGCACCTGCAGGAGTTACGGAAGTGACCGTTCAGGCTTGGGGTGGTGGTGGTTCTGGTGGTGGTAGTTCCTCCAATACGTCTTACGGAGGAGGCGGTGGAGCCGGAGGTTCGTATGCAAGTTCAGTCTTACCCGTTACTCCTTTAACGGTTTATACTGTTACAGTAGGAGCAGCTAAGGCCGGTACAACGGGAGCCGGGGCTACCGGAAATCCAACCTGGTTTAATACAGCCGGAACTATTTATGCACAAGGTGGAGAGGGAGGCGGAGCGCCAAATGGCGCAGCCGGTTCGGCCGGTGGTAATGGATCTATAGCTTCCAGTATCGGTGATATTTTAGTGGCTGGTGTTGACGGTGCCAATGGAACCGGAAACGGTGGAGTTGGCGGAGCAGGAGGTGCTGGAGCCAATGGTGGCGGTGCCGGTGGCGCCCAACGGACCAGTGGTGGTGGTAACGGAAATGCAGGAACTGCTCCCGGTGGTGGAGGTGGTGGTGCGTTCGTCAACAACACCACGAACAGAACAGGCGGAAATGGAGCAGCAGGGCGCGTGATCATAACCTGGGTTACTCCGCCAACGGTAACGAGTATTTCACCTACTAAAATGTGCGATGGTGCCAGTGCCAATGTGAACATCACAGGTACCAATTTTACAGGAGCGTCTACGGTAACATTCAATGGTGTTTCCGTTCCATTTGTCGTGAACAGCGCTACATCTATAACTGCGACAGTACCTGGTACTGGTATTTCTACCGGAAGTGTCGTAGTGACGAATGGCAATAACTATAATGCAACTTCGCCTACGTTTACAGTTAATTCAGCTGCTTCTACACCCGGAGCTATCACAGGTTCAACCTCTACATGTCCATCGATAGCGGGATTAACGTATAGCATTGCAGCAGTAAGTGGTGCTACTACCTATACATGGACTGTGCCTACCGGATGGACAATTACCTCAGGACAAAATACAACTTCGATTACGGTTACTGCCGGCTTACAAGGGCAAAACGGAAATATATCTGTAACTACTGATAACACTTGTATACCTTCAACTTTAGCGGTAGTGGTATCATGCAACACTTGGTATTCTTATCAAACCGGTGATTATAACGACTTCAACACATGGACACTTGATCCGTCTGGTTCTACATTTGACAACCCGGCCAACGTTTATCCTGGTGCTTATGAAGAGATCGTTATTCTGAACGGCTTTACAGTAACGGTCAATGTCTCCAATCAAACTTTATCCACTACAACAATTCAAGGTGGTGGTATTCTGGATATGTCCACTACAACAGGTCATAATCTGGGGATTATTACCGGTGCTGGTTTACTCCGAATGAAAGGTATTAATCTTCCAACGGGTACGTATACAGACTTCGTTTCAACGGTTGGTGGTACTATAGAATACTACGACATTGGTGGCAACCTTCCAACTACTCAAACAACGTATAATAAACTGAAGATGACGAACAGCACAGGTTCTAATATAACCTACGTGCAAGTAAGTAATCTGACTGTGAACAGTACTTTCGATTTGTCAACGACAGGCGCAGGTACCGTTACATGGCAGATCAATAACAACTCGAATACACAACGAACAATTACGCTTAGCGGCAACTTGAATGTTGCCAGCGGAGGACGAATCACGGCCGGTACAGGTAACTCTGCATCAGCGTCTCCTCATAATCTGATGATGTATGGGAATATTACCAACAATGGTATCATCCAATTCTTTGATCCAACGCAGGCACCTTTCACAAGTGCATATACATCTTCAACGGTATTAAATGCAGCGTTAAGAGGAAATGCTGTTAACGTAACATTCACAGGTGCGGGCGATCAAACCGTTACGTGTAACAACCAGACAAATTTCTACCGTTTGATAGTAGACAAAGGAACTGGTCAGCAAGCTATATTAACGATCAACTCATCGGCAGCTTCCAACATGAAGTTGTTTGGACCTGCTAACCGATTCAGTACAGGATCAGCTTCAACAAGTTATTCGAATTGCGCGCTCTCACTTGTCAACGGTACACTTCAGCTTACAGGTACATTAACAATTCCGACCTTGATTGAAGACGGTACTGCAGGCGTTGGTTCGGATCTTTTTGCCATTCCACAAAATGCGGCTTTATGGCTGAACAGTCCGAATGTAAGCGTAACACTCACAACCAATATTTCCGGGGACAATGAAGATCAACGATTGCTGGCTAACGGATTATTCAGAGTATCCAATGGCAGTACTTTCGATGGCGGTTTCTCCAGGGGGATTGGCTCAGCCGCAGGTGGTAGTGTAATTATAGAGGGAACCAATACGGTTGTGAAGATCTGGCAATACAGACCGATCGCGACCGGTACAGGTATATTTACGTATCAGCAAACGGGTGGTACTGTATATGTGGGCACGACAGGTTACAACGGTACACCTGCAACGGCCGGTCCCGATGATGGTATAGGAGGATACACTGATGAATTCGCCCGCTTCTCATTAGGAAATACGAACTCGTCTTTCCAAATGTCCGGAGGTACAATCAACATTGGTTCTCCTACCAGCGGAGCTTCCGGTTCAGGTGCATTGGCAGGAGGATTAGATATACAAAGTACATCGGCCAACTATAATGTGACAGGAGGTACTATAAACGTATATATTCCAAGAAACACTTCGCCTACGGCCCCGAGTACGAGTCCAAGCCCGTTGAGTGGTTCCCACAATTTTACTATATATTCAACAGCACCACTGGGTAATATCAATATTTACCGGGAAGGAACAACGGATAACAGAACGGCTGTTCTGAACAGTGCAATTACAGTGCTTGGAAGTATATATATAGATGGTGCGAATACACCAACGTTGAATGGTAACAGCAAGAACGTTACCATCGGAGGAAATCTTACTGTGAGCAACGGAGCTACGTTTACTCCGGGTACCAGCATCATTACCTTCAATGGTAACGGTGCCCAGACATTAACCAACAATGGAACCATCTCAACATTAGCTAACACCACCGTTGTTGTGAATAAAACTACAGGAACTGTGTTGACCCTTGCAGGTACAACAAGTCCTGTTCTTCCAGCTACATTGAATGCGTTAACCTTAACGTCAGGAACACTTGCCGATGGCGGTACAACTGTAACAGTAACAACTAATCTTACGAACAATGCTGTACATACATCAACCAGTGCAGGTAGTATTACCTATACCGGTACAAATGCTATCGGTGGTTCAAATGGTACGTTCGGAAATTTAACGATCAGTGCGAATGCTACCGTAGCTACCTCTGGTGCTCAGACAGTATCCGGAACATTACGATTGCTGAATACAAACACTACGTTGAACATTGCTTCGTACGCACTCACGGTTTTAGGAAATATATATAGTGATGCAGGTACCGGTGTCGTGTTTGGTAATACCAAGCGAATACTGACCAGCGGCTTACACAATGCCGGAGGCCTTACCCGTCAGGGTATAGCAGGCAGTTTGTTGTTCCCGGTTGGTACAGGTACATTATATACACCTAATACCATCAGTGTTACAGCATCAACGCATGGTACTATAACAGTGAAACCGGTGAGCAGTGAGCATCCTAACGTGGCAACAACCGGTCAAAGTGTACAATATTATTGGAACGTTAGCAGTTCCGGATACTCCGGTATAACTGCGGTTACACACTCGAATTATGATTACAGCACGGCCGTAGAAAATAATCCGACAGCTAATTACAGAGTGGCGCG
>DJFR01000131.1 GCA_002432545.1 Flammeovirgaceae bacterium UBA5867
TAGCTTTCCTACAGTTTGAATCGCGAAGTCAGAATGCTTTCCTGGTAACTTACAGGAAGGCGGATGATGAAACGCGAACCTTCATTCACGTTGGCTTCCAGCGTTATGGTGCCGTTCAGCTTTTCAACTGCCTTTCGTACGATATAGAGTCCGAGGCCATTGCCTTTGCTTCGGTCGCTGGCGCGGAAATACATTTCGAAAACGCGTTCGTGATATTCCTTTAGGATACCCTGCCCGTTGTCTTCCAGTATCAATACACATTCATCATTCTCCTGGTGAACCTGCAGGCGTATAAACGGATTGATCGGTGTGCTGAAGTTGATCGCATTCTCGACCATGTTCTCCAGGATGATGCGCACCATAGCCGGGTATGAAATGAAAGGCTCATGCAATGATATCTCGCAGAATGTTTTTATACCCTTCGCCAGAATCTCTTCTCTGAAATCATCGCAGATGTTCAGGTATATCTCGTCAATGAATACTTCTTTATATACCAGTTGCTGTGCGCCTACGTCACTAATGGATTGCAGCTTGATCAACATCTTGTCGAGGCTGCGTGCTGTTTCGCGCACCTTATCAAAAAGCTCCAGGGCGTTCTGATCTTTTACCGTTACACTGGCAACTTCCGCGAGTCCCATGAACGTAGTAAGCGGCCGTCTGAAGTCGTGCGATGAGCGATAGAAAAATGTATCGAGTTCTTTATACGCTTCATTCAATTGTGCCGTGCGTCTGCTCACCGTCTCATCGAGATCGCGGTTTATCTCCACAATCATCTCATTCGTTTCGCGAAGCTCCTCTGACTGTGCCTGGATCTCTTCCGTTTTTTCAATGAGCTCTTCGTTCAATCGTACTAATCGCTGGTTCGCTTCGGTAAGTTCTTCCGACTGCGCCTGTATCTCTTCTTTCTGTTCAAGGATCGAGCGGTTTGCTTTTCGCATCTGCCGGTTATACCGGTATATATTTACCGCTAATATGGAAATGAGTATCGTAGCTGCTACACCAAACAGGATAACCGTATTTTGCAAATTGATCTGCGACTGCTGAATATCGATTCGGTTCTTTTGCAATTCGCGTTGCTGGTTCAGTAGTAAAATAGCTTCGTCTTTCTTTTCAACCTGGTATAGCGCCTCGAGTTCGGCCAGCTTACCGGCATTACTTTCGCTATAGAGGCTATCATTCAATTGTGAATACTGCTGTTGATATAATAATGCCTTCTTAAAGTCACCTTTTGCTTCCAGGTATTTTGCCCAGTATAGTTTGTTATACATCAGCAACGTTTCTGATTCTATCTCCTCTCCGGTCTGCTGAGCTTTCTCCAGGTAGTGTTTCGCATCGGCCAGCCTGCCTACCCGTATATATAGATTACCAATGGAATTGTACGATATACCCAGGCCATACCGGTTTCCAATCCGTTCATCAATGGCCAATGCTTCCTCCTGGTAGCGCATGGCTTCGGGGTACTTGCGCTGCGCTTCATAAATCAGTCCCATGTTAAACAGGCTGGCAGAGATACCTTTCTTATGATCAATGCGCTTCCGAATGGACAGCGAACGCTGCATATAGTCTAATGCCTGGCGATAGTTTTTTTCAAGCAGATAGATCAATCCAATCACATTATAGCAGTTGGATATACCATGCTCATCTCCGATTTCCTCTCGAATGGCAAGCGACCTCTTTATATAGTCGTTGGCGAGTTCGAAGTTTAACTGGTTCTTATAGATCCACGCGATACTGCTCTGTATACGCGCCATCTGGTGTCTGTCACCTAGCTTTTCAGCTATCTTCAAAGATTCAAAAAAATACTTCAATGCCAGATCATTCTGTCCGCGCTCTTCATATACAGAGCCAATGTTATAGTAAAGCGTAATGGTAATGGATGGAATGTTTTTCGAAGCCAGCATTTTCAGCGCTTTGAAATATAGGTCCAGCGCTTCCGTATAGTCACCGTTGTCTGCTTTCGTTTCACCCTTTAACGTCAGGCATTGCAGTTGCAGAAAATCATCTTTCAATTTATCGGCTGTCTCGCATGCGTGCGCTATATATACTTCAGCCCTGGTATAATTGGTAACGTTACGGTAAAGTTGCGCCAGCAGCAGTTCAGCATCGGCAACACTCCGGCTGCTGTTCTTCTCCTTATATAGTTCCAGCGCCTTGTTCAGCTTCTCCTCTGCTTCCTTGTTTTTCCACTGCACCATATAGAGGCGTGCCACACTTTTATAGGTATACGCGCGATACGTGTCGGATTGTATCTGGTTCTGTACCAACATTCCTTTTTTATAGAAGAGCTCCGCAGAATCATACCGGGCAATGATGCGATATAAATTACCGGTCATGATATACCCGTACGCCTGCAAGTCGTCTGGTGAATCGGACAATGCAGAGGACTGGTGATAGTATTTTAATGCTGTGGTATTTTCACCAACATCCTGGTGATAAAAGCCCTCAAGGATAAGCGCATAGCGCATTCCCTTGGTATAGTTCAGGCGCTTGGCTTTTGCGTATGCCTGCTGCGCGTATGATTGTCCCAGCTCTATATCATAATTATAGCAGACAGAACTCAACTCACACAAAAGATCAACTTTGGCTGCGTTGTTATTGGTAGCATTCAAAACGTGTATAAGGCTATCGACCAGTACTTGCTGGCCCCATGCCCCTACCGTTGTAAAAAGAAAGCAGACCAAGACTAATGATAGTCTTCTCATGGTGTAGATTAAAGCGCTCTAAATCGCGGAATTTAAAGAATCGCTTTCAAAAAAGTATTTATTTCGAATAATTCATATTCAAATAGTAACTTTCTAAGGTTATACGGTAAAAATGTTCAAGTCAATTATCCTGACCAGCAAGTCTGAGCTCGTTCGCGAGAAGCAAAAAGATTATCGCAACGTAGTGGTCATCCAGATCGTCATCATCATTTTAGGACTCACACTGTCTCAATACCTGCTCGAGGGTACACAAACTCCGGCAGCCAAACTGGTTACTACCATCTTCTCATCCTTTGGTGCGGTCTATGCATTTCTGCTGTGGGACATGCTGCGCAATTTTACCCGAAGTGTGCTATTGGTACGTATTTACCTGGTTATACTGATTGGTATTGTATGTACGGGTGTATTGGTAGAGTTTCCATACTATACCATACTTCAGGTGCCCGACCGCCAGATATACCTGCTCATCATTCACGGCCTGCTCTTTCCCATTGAAGTAACGGTTATTGCCTTTGCTATACGCGATATATTTTCAAGCGAATTTCTGACACCTGATAAACTCTGGGGCTCGGCCTGTATTTATTTGATGATCGGTATATCGTTCGGAAGTCTCTATGATCTTATTTGCATTGTGAACCCCGGCAGCATGGGACCGAACCTGGCGTTGGGACTTCCCAATTACTCGGAGTGTGTTCGCTATAGTATGTGTATCCTGGGCGGTCTCGATCCCGCACAGCCTGATACCACGCGACTCATCCGGAACATCAGCGTTATTGAAGCGGTGTGGAGTAATTTATTTGTAGTTTTAATTATAGGTAAACTGATGGGATTACCCAAACCACCAAAAGCAAATGAAACACCGGAATCGTAAGTACAGCATATAGCAGGATACATTTCCGGCTATACATGCCTCACGTGTTTTACTGTTATCCGATATATAGTAAATGTATATAAAATCTGAAAAATTTAAACCTGATCATATATGAACAACCGCAGACTCTTACCTTTTATTATACTGGGCGTAATTGCTCTATTTATACTCGCAGGACTTTCGTCCAGTATCTTTTATAAGATCGGCCCATCGGAACGTGCCGTTATATTCTATCCGTTCGGCAAAGGCCTTGATAAAGAAAACATTGCCGAACCGGGCACACACATGAAAGCTCCCTGGAATGATGTCATTGTATATGAGGTGGCCGAGATCACCTCGGAAGAAAACATGGATATAAACGACAAGAATGGGTTGCCCATTCACGTAGAAGTATCGGTACGTCACTTCCCGATGCATGGCAAGATTGGTGACATTCACGAGAAATTTACCAAAGACTATATTAACCGCCTGGTAATTCCGGAGGTGCGCTCCGTGTCACGTCAGGTCATGGCAAAATATACTGCGGAAGAAATTTACTCTACCAAGCGTGCTGAAGTTGAAACGTCTATTAAAAGTGAGACGGAAAAGATATTAAACGCCAACTACGTAAATGCTACAGCGGTATTGATCCGCTCTATAAAATTACCCGACCAGATACGTGTTGCCATTGAGAATAAACTTCAGCAGGAGCAGGAAGCACTCGCCTATCAATACCGGTTGGATAAAGAAAAGAGTGAAGCGGAACGTAAACGTATAGCAGCCGAAGGTGAGGCGAGAGCTAACAACATCGTTAACAGCAGCTTAACAGATAAACTCTTAAAAATGCGCGGCATCGAAGCCACACTAGAGCTTGCCAAGTCGCCAAACTCAAAAGTAGTGGTAGTAGGTTCAGGTGGCGATGGATTGCCTCTGATTTTAGGCAACAATTAAAAAAAATATATTTTTTAATGGATTTTTAATGCATTCCTTTCGATTGCAACGATCTGCCCTGTATATTTAAAACCGCTGTTAAATCTCATATTAAAATGTCGAAAACTGCTGAATTAATCATTGATGGTAAGTCGTACACGCTGCCAGTCATTGAAGGAACTGAAGGAGAAGTTGCTGTAGATATCAGTGATCTTCTGGAGAAGGCCAAAGTAATTACTCTGGACTTAGGTTATAAAAATACTGGAGCTACCAAAAGTGCTATTACATTTCTGGATGGCGACAATGGGATTCTTCGTTACCGCGGATACTCAATTGAAGAACTGGCTGAAAAGTCTAACTTCCTGGAAGTTGCTTACCTCTTGATATTCGGAGAGTTACCAGGCAAGCAGCAATACGACAAGTTTTCCAACGACATTAAAACACATACACTCGTACACGAGGATGTGAAAAAGATACTCGATGGTTTNNCCGGAGTCACTCGATCCGAACCGTTCGACTGAAGGAGTATATCTCAGCATTGTACGTTCACTGGCCAAGATGCCAACCTTTGCAGCATGGGCATATAAAAATGCAGTAGGGCACCCGGTAAATTATCCTGATAACTCACTGGCCTATAGCGCTCGCTTTTTGAAAATGATGTTCGCACTTCCGGCTGAACAATATGAAGTGGACCCGGTAGTTGCCGATGCATTGGACAAGTTATTGATCCTGCACGCTGATCACGAACAAAACTGCTCTACCTCCACAGTACGTATTGTAGGTTCATCCAAAGCCAGTATATATTCATCTATATCTGCCGGTATAAACGCCTTGTGGGGACCGCTTCACGGTGGTGCCAACCAGGAAGTAATTGTTATGCTGGAGGCCATCAAGAAAGACGGTGGTGATACAGAGAAGTGGATCAACAAGGCAAAAGACAAGAACGATCCGTTCCGCCTCATGGGCTTCGGGCACCGTGTATATAAGAACTTCGACCCGCGCGCGAAGATCATCAAGAAAGCTGCTGACGATGTACTCGGTAAACTGGGTATAAATGATCCGGTATTGGAGATTGCACAGAAACTTGAAGAAGCTGCATTGAAAGATCCATACTTCGTAGAACGCAAACTATATCCGAACGTAGACTTCTACTCCGGTATAATTTACCGAGCATTAGGTTTACCAACAGACCTGTTCACAGTAATGTTTGCGATGGGCCGTATGCCGGGCTGGATCGCGCAGTGGAAAGAACTTCGCGAGAACAAAGAACCGATCGGTCGTCCGCGCCAGATATATACCGGTGCGCAACTGAGATCATACGTTGACATCACAAAACGCTAAGAGACGTTAATCGTTATCCGTTAGTTGTTATCCGTTATGCGGGCTTACGATTAACGGATAACTGTTAACGATTAACGAATAAGACATGGAACTACAGCAACAATTCGAAAGTGCAGTAACACGTTCAAAGGAACTTACGAGACGTCCTACCAATGAAGAACTGCTCTTGCTATATGCGCTCTTTAAACAAGCTACAGAAGGTGATGTATCCGGAGACCGTCCGGGAGGGTTCGACTTCAAAGCCATCGCCAAATACGATGCGTGGGAAGAACTGAAGGGCAAGTCCAAAGAATTGGCGATGCAGGATTATATTCAGTTGGTTGAAAAACTTCATCAGCAATACGCGTAACGCGTGAACCTCTTTTATCAGCCGCTTATACCTCAGGGAATTTCTTATCTCGATGCGGATGAGTCACGCCATTGTATAAAAGTACTTCGTCATACCATTGGCGATACGCTTCGCATTACAGACGGACAGGGTTTCTTCTATGACGCTGTTATTACCAAAGCAGACGATAGGCAATGTACATTTCGCATTGCTGAAAAGATTGCACAGCCATCGCGCACTTTTACAATTCATATAGCCATCTCTCCTACCAAGAATGCCGATCGCATCGAATGGTTTGTTGAGAAAGCGGTTGAGTTTGGTGTCGATACGATTTCTATTATTGAATGCGAGCACACCGAGCGAACGTATCTGAAAAAAGAACGTCTTGAAAAAGTTGCTGTCAGCGCCATGAAGCAATCACTCAAAGCAACACTTCCACGCATCGAAGGTCTTCTCCCCTTTCAACATATACTTGGCAGTGATGCAACGCAAAAGTTTATCGCGTATGTTGATCAGCAGAATCCGGATCATTTAAAAAATATGGCAACAGCCGGAAAAGATTACGTTGTATTGATCGGCCCCGAAGGAGATTTCTCTCCCGATGAACTCCATGCCGCCCTGCAAAATGGTTTTAAAAAAGTTAGTCTCGGGCACAGTCGGTTAAGAACAGAGACAGCAGGTCTGGCGGCCTGTCATATTCTCAACCTCATCAACGATTAATCCGAGAAGCATCTTACATACCCGCTCGTTATTGGTTTCAACAGAAGTATAGAGTTGCCGATCTTTATTCTAAATTTACTTTTTTACATCGCCTATGATTCTGAATTACATTTGGGTCTCCTTCTTCCTGATTGCATTTGTTGTATCACTTGTCAAGCTGATTTTTTTCCAGGACGTTGAGGTGTTTCCCCATATGTTGCAATCAACTTTTGATATGGCGAAGACCGGCTTTGAAATTTCCATAGCACTTACCGGTGTCATGTCATTATGGTTAGGGTTGATGAAGATTGGTGAGCGTGCCGGTATTGTTCCTATACTTTCAAAACTTGTTGGTCCGTTTTTCTCACGCCTGTTCCCGGAAGTTCCCAAAGATCACCCGGCAACCGGTTCGATCATCATGAACTTCAGCGCTAACATTCTTGGATTGGACAATGCTGCAACTCCACTTGGTCTTAAAGCGATGAAGGAATTACAGGAGCTGAATCCAAATAAAGACACAGCTTCGAATGCGCAGATCATGTTCCTGGTATTAAATACATCCGGGCTTACGGTTGTACCTTTATCTATTATTGCCGATCGTGCAACACTGGGTGCCGTAAATCCCACCAGTATTTTTATACCTACTTTGATCGCCACGTTCTGCTCTACCATTGTAGGACTTATATACTTAAGTATCAAGCAACGTATTAATTTACTCGAGCCTGTTGTACTTGCATACCTGGTTGGTCTTAGCGGACTTGTATGGGCTGGCGTATCATACTTTGCATCCTTACCACAGGAAGAACTGCAGCGACAATCAACGTTGTTCACCAGCGTTATTATCATTACCATTATAGTATCCTTTTTGTTACTGGGTCTTAAAAGACGGATTCCACTTTTTGAGACATTCATTGAAGGCGCCAAAGAAGGATTTGAGACATCGATCAAGATCATTCCATTTCTCATTGCTATACTTGTAGGTATCGGGTTGTTCAGAACATCCGGAGCACTAACCTATATTATACAAGGTATTGCATGGGGCTTTGAACAAATGAATATCAACACCGATTTTGTCGAAGCACTACCCGTTGCATTTTTAAAACCGCTGAGTGGACAAGCCGCACGCGGTATGATGATCGAAGTGTCCAAGAGTGTTGGACCGGATTCATTTGTAGCCAATCTCGCAGCTGTCTTTCGCGGGTGCGCGGAGACTACATTTTACATTTTAGCAGTGTATTTCGGTTCTGTCAGCGTGCGCAAAACACGATATGCATTAACCGGAGGATTAATCGCAGATGTTGCCGGAATAATTGC
>DJFR01000144.1 GCA_002432545.1 Flammeovirgaceae bacterium UBA5867
GAAGAGAGCATGAAGAATGCAAACATGGTAAAGATCTTCGGACTCGCCTTTGTACTCGGACTTATTGCCGCTATAAATCTCGCCATGTTCATGGGACCAGAAGATAAACCCGAGATGGGAGCACTGTGGGGTTTTCTCGCTGGCTTCGGGTGGGTGGCTACTTTTGTAGGTACGCACTATCTCTTCGAACGTAAATCATTCAAACTGTTTCTCATCAACGCGGGCTATAGTGTGGTTGCTTTAACCGTCATGGGAGTGATCATTGCAGCCTGGAAATAGTATGCGAACTGTAGAGGCCTCTGTCATCATCAACAAGTCACCTGCTGTTGTACTTGCTGCATTTACCGAGCAGCAGCATTTGCATAACTGGTGGCATGTGAGCAAGTCGCTGATCGAGTTGCGAAAGGGAGGCCTCTACTCGTTAACCTGGCAAACCCATAATAATGTACTCAGCTTTGTGTCTAGCGGTACCGTTGGTGAGTACCTGCCGGCTTGCCAGCTTCGCATTGATAACCTCGTGTACATCAATCCCGAACGCGCTATACTCGGACCGATGCAGTTGCTGATTATGACAACGCCAGAGCACGGTAAAACGGTGCTGGACATCATTCAATCCGGATATCAGCATGGACCCGATTGGGATTGGTACTACGAAGCTGTAAAAGCAGCATGGCCTGTGGTGGTGCAACAGATTAAAGATTATCTTGAAACGTCAGGATAGCCGCTTCTGCAGGTAGCAGATGAAAAAGCAGGAAGAATAAACTTCTTGTTATATATTTGGTTCGTTAAGTATGAACCAGCAATATCTTTCAGCCTTTGGAGAAATACTCCTGTACATCGTGGCAGGCATTGTATTCATTCTGGTTACGTTCCTGGTATCACGGTTGGTTCGTCCCGACAGGCCTAATCCTGAAAAGCTTACTACGTATGAAAGTGGTGAGGAACCAATCACGGCAGCATGGACGCAGTTTAATATACGATTCTACATTGTGGCCCTTATCTTTTTGTTGTTTGAAGTGGAGATTGTTTTCCTGTTTCCGTGGGCTACCATTTTTGCCAATGAAGAATTGATTCGTGAAACTAATGGTGCGTGGGGATGGTTCACTTTAACAGAGATGGTGATCTTTATTTTTGTGCTTGCATTAGGACTTGCTTATGCCTGGGTAAACGGGCATCTCGACTGGATAAAGCCTGACCCGAAGCCAACGGAAGTAAATTCAGTTGTGCCGAAGGAATTGTATGACGCCATCAACACAAAGTATAAATCTAAAAGTGGCAGTATATAACTACTGCTATAGGATACGATAATGAAAGGATTGCTTGATCAGCGGTTTGAACAAGGCGGAGTAATTGTAACGAAGCTGGATGACTTGCTCAACTGGGCGCGTTTATCGTCAATGTTCCCGATGACGTTTGGTATAGCCTGCTGTGCGATTGAATTCATGAGCACCGGCACAACGGTATATGATATGGATCGCTTTGGGATGGCACCACGCGCTTCTCCGCGACAAGCGGATGTAATGATCGTAGCCGGAACGGTAACGTTCAAAATGGCTGATCGTATCAAAAGACTCTATGAACAAATGCCGGAGCCACGCTATGTTATATCGATGGGCTCATGCTCCAACTGCGGAGGTCCGTATTGGCAGCACGGCTATCATGTGGTGAAAGGTGTCGATCGTATTGTACCGGTAGATGTATATGTACCAGGTTGCCCGCCACGACCCGAAGCACTCATCGGTGGTTTTCTTAAACTACAGGAGAAAATCCGCAATGAAAGTCTGATGGCACCAACCGCTATTGAGAAATTAATGGCGAAGGAAACTGTTGCTTAGCAATTTCCTCCTATAAATGTTATCGGTAATAAGCTTCACGAATTGCTACTAAAAGATCTTCTGCAATCTTGATGTCCGGAGCATCCGGAAGATCAGAGTGTTTGAAGAGTTCATCAACCAACGCTATTTTCTTCAGCCTGTTTCAGCAGATCTTCATATAGAAATTCCCCGGCACGTACACGCAGCAACCACTCGCGCTCTTTTCTGCGAACATTAACTTGTTTATAGCGTGCAATCTCTTCGGCCATGTTAAGCAAGCGGAAAACGTGCATCATGTTTTTAGAATCATAGTTCTTGCCATGGCTGATCGTGTTGCTATAGCGTTCTTCATTTCGCTTGTTTACCCAATCCCAATACTCCTTATACTCACGGCAGTATACCGAATAACCATCTCTGTTAAAACTTAATACGGAGAGCGGTTCTATACCCTTCGGCACAGAGCTTAACGAAACATCATTCGCATCTTCTCCTGAAGATATACCCTGCAGTTGAATAGCCTCCTGAAATTGAGAGGCATGAAATATAGCGTAGACATCGCGCATGTGATCAATCCGAACCAGTCCGCAATCCTTTTGATTATATTGACGGATCTCAAGCCATCGCTGTAGTGGAATAGAACCTTGTCCATATACTACATAACAAAAATCAAGAATAGATTTACGCTGCTTGTCAATGGGGTTTAGTATTTTCTTGTTCAATCCGCGCGCTTTCTTGATCTGCGCATATGCATAGCCGGCAAAGCTATGGTTGCAAAGCCGGGATAAGAACATCTCTGCTTTTACCTGGTTCATTACAGGATGCTTGTGAAGTATACAATCTTCCGGTGTGTTTAGAAGCTCCAGTATATTTGGATTATTCTTGGATAGAAGATCGATAAATTTCTTTATTTCAAAGTATACTTCATCATTGGTTTCGTTATTTACCTGGTCGGTAAATGTGAGACCATAGAATTCTTTCTGCGGTAAAATATAGATTCCTTTTATGTCTGTATCAGAATGCGGCAAAGCCAGTCCGTATGACTGGCTGCCGCCGATACATTTTAGCAAAAGCAATGATGAATCGTTATGTAATTGTTGGAGTGTCATGGCAAGAATTTTCTGAAGATTGAGTTTGATGAATCGGAGTTATCGGTTGGTGAATTTCGTTGTGGCGCTACTTGCTCGCAATAACGAATTTGATCTTCAATAAAACGGTTCATAGCTTCAATCGGTTTTATAGTATACCGTTCATCGGCTTGTGCTTTTGTATTCAGAAGTTCATTCGTGATCGATGTCAAACTGGTATCCATTAACGTACGAAGCTTGCCGAACTCCATAGGCGGCACTGCTCCCGTATCGGCAATCCATCGGCATGCTAATACGGGTCTGAGCGCATAGAAATATTTCTTAAGCCTTACTTCGTTTCCAGACAATTCATTTTCAAATACAGTCTTGGCGATACT
>DJFR01000138.1:0-1748 GCA_002432545.1 Flammeovirgaceae bacterium UBA5867
GCTTAAAAGTATCCGGAAGAATTTCATAGGGATAATTATAAGAGCTTGTGTCTTTTTGACTTTAACTTTCCGATCATCCAACGGCCATGATCCATTGTGTATGGCTGCAATTAAAACAAACTTCGCTTCGGCTTTGGCTTTTGTTTTCGTTTCCGCAGACATCGCACACCAGGGTTTCCTGCGATTTCAATTCAGCCAGAAATGCTATATCATTTTCCGGAATTACGGGAAGACCCGGTTTAGGCTTGTCTGACTTGATGATTGTAAAATTTCCATTTGCTTCCAGGTATAGGCGTTTCACTTCTCCCAGGTGTTTGACCTGGTCTTTGCGCAATTGTGCCATAATGCGCTCACGGGTAATTCGTGTTCTGGTCATAACCGCTACATCCATTACGGCATCTTTTACAAGCGTATCGATTTTACCCTGCGTCATCGTTTCAATTTTTTCATTTTGTGCTGCTATAGATGCAATGAACCTGCTTAGACATATAACAATGACAGCAATAATAACCGGAGGCAGCAGGCCGCGTTCGGGAGATAGTATAGGAACACCAATCGCAGCGGCAAGCGATACCATAGCGGCTGTCTCATTCCGTGTGAGTTGTGCAGCCATACGTTTGCCTAGGCTTCGCATACTTACCATGAGAATTATGTACACCACCGCCATGCGCAGCAGGATCTCTGCGTAAAACGAAGCTGGTACTTCACCTAAAAAAATCCGTTGCCAGTCCCAGGCCGTAAAATCCAGAGGGCTCATATATATAGTTTAGGTAATTAAAAGATTGCCTGGATCCACTCCGTCTTACCACAATTGCTACAAGCACTGTTGTGTTTTGTTGCTGGTGCAACTGCACCACAATTTTTACAAGCGATACTGGATTTGTCAATATGAGTTTGTTCTAGAATGAAATCGAGTTCGTCCGATGGTAGGATAGGAAGTCCGGGTTTTTCTACATCCTCCAGGTACGTGTTGATCATTCCGCAGGCTTCGAAATATACCCGCTTCACGTTGCCAAGATTGTAGATTTTTTTTCCGCGTAGGGCAGTAAATAAATGTTGTTTCGAGATGCCGGCCTTTTGCATTTCGTCAAGTTGCATCAACCCGTTCTTTACCAATATGCTTAATGTACCTTGCGTGATATCTTCAATGGTTTTATTCTTCACGTTTAACCAGTTGAGTCCGCGTTGAAAGATGAGCACGTAGAAAAGAGCAATAACACCTCCCAGCATACCCTTATCCGGAAGTTGCATGGGAACGGAAACAATCGCCCCGAATGTAATCATAACCGCCATCTCCGTAAGCGTAAGTTGTCCATCCATTCGTTTGCCGAGCAGGCGAAGAATAACGAGCAACAGCAGGTACACGAATAGCGTTCGTACAAAAACTTCCATTAAGAATATAGCCGGAGTTTGTCCGAACAGAATCCGGTTCCAGTCCCAGGCTTGTATTTCTTCCTTCTTCATAATTCACGACAAAGTGAAGTATATGAAAAAAGTATACCTCGCGAAGCAGACGGGATAACGTTGACTGCATAGCTGCACCTACATCTTAATCAGAACGAAATAAAACAACATCAACGCCATATACATCAGAGTTAATAGCATTTTCTTATTCATAGAGACCAATATAAATAGTTAAACATAGTGTCCATCGTTAAGCGATAATAAATTATTCCAGTTTGAAAAAATTGCTTTCACGCGGACAGCACAGCCATACGCATTCTATAATGGAGAAATAAATGCGCAAA